>JAOUHH010000171.1 GCA_029865195.1 Desulfobulbaceae bacterium | reverse complement strand
ATCCCCATTGTCGCGCTGACCGCGCATGCCCTCAAGGGTGACCGGGAGCGGTGCCTTGATGCCGGCATGGACGATTATCTCTCCAAGCCGATCCGGCCCGCTGAACTGATCGAGGTCGTCGCCAAGCAGCTTGCCGGCGGCTGACAACATTATGCGATCAGTGCGGGCGGCTTAATCGCCCGACACCCCGACGATTATCATGTAATGCCCGCGGCCGGGAACACGGTCGCAGCCCCCTCCCCCTCCCCACGGATCATGCAAGTTCATCCTGGAATTTTACGTCAGTCTGTCTGTTCAGATCATCACCTTGACCACCACCTTGCGCACCGTTGTCGGCGGCTCGCCGATGCAGGGCATGTGGAGATCGTGGGGATAGAGGATGGCGAACATGCCGGCACTGAGCCGGACATAAGTCGCCTCGCCACGATAGAGGGCGTAATCCTCCTTGTCGTCATACTCCTTGAGCAGGGGCTGGCCCGTAAGCGGTGCATAACCGATGAGTTCGCTACCGGCAACCAGATACTGAACATCGATGTACCGGCGGTGCCCTTCAAGCTCCACCTCTGTCGGGTTGATGGTCTGGTACTCGTTGACGATGGCAAAGAGCCGTTCGCCGTCAATGGCATGTTTGCCGATGGCCATGGTCAAAAAATCCGTGTTCACGATGTAGTCCAGGGCGGCACCGATACGCGGGTCAAGGGATGAATAGAGGGAAACGTTGTCGAGGGCGTCGATGATCATGGGTATAAAACCGGAGGTTTGAAGGTTGGAAGGAGCAAAATTATTACGACCGTATCTTAACCCAAATCCATGGCGGATGCTTGCATTTAAGGCCTTTTCGTGGGGTCAGGTCTTGCAAAGACATGCCCTGTCCCCACTTTATCGACCTCCATTGAAACCTTCCGGCCACCCCTCGGCATTGCCGTGAAGGTTTTATACCTGTTACCGCTCCCGCCCCACCATGATCCGTTTGCGCAGATAATCGACGCCAAAGATCAAGACAATCCCGAACCAGGCAAGCCCATATATCGACAACGGCACCGGACCGGTGTGGAGAACCTTCTGCATCGGCGGGAAATAGAGGGTGGCCCAGGAGAAAACCACCTGGATCATGATCCCGAGCAGCAGAAGCCTGTTGCGGAAGATACCCTTGTCGAGCCCGGATCTTCTTGAAAAACGACGACCCACCAGGTTGCCGATCTGCATCAACAGGATGGTGGACAGAGCGATCCCCATTGCCGAGCGGTAGAGGGGGTCCGCCAGGGTGAGTTCCTGGCCGTAGGTCCAACCGCCTGCTAGCAGCACGTAAAAGAAGAGAGCGAGCGACCAGGCCCCCTCAAGCAGTCCCAGAAAGAGGTAGCTGTGGGTAATGAGCGCGGGGGTAAGGAGCCCCTGCTCCCGAGCGCGGGGAGGCTTGCGCATGGCCTCACTGTCCGGAGGCTCCTGCCCCAAAGCCATGGAGGGAATGATATCCGTGCCCAGGTCGATGGACAGGATATGGATGACATTGAGGGCCAGCGGCACCGGCAGGAGGATGTAGAGCAGATAGGGAAGGATCTCAGGCCCATTGGAGACAAGCACGTAGTTGGTGAATTTCTTGATGTTTTCAAAGACGCATCTTCCCTCCTCGATGCCGGCGACAATGGAGGCGAAATTGTCGTCGAGGAGGATGATCTGGGCCGACTCCCTGGCAACGTCGGTGCCTTGCCTGCCCATGGCGATGCCGACATCGGCGGCCTTCAGGGCCGGGGCATCGTTGACCCCGTCGCCGGTCATGGCTACCACCTTGCCCATCGCCTTCAGGGCGGCAACGATCTTCATCTTCTGTTCCGGGGTGGTGCGGGCGAACACCCGTATACCCTGCGCAAGCTTCGCCATCAACTCTTCTTCCCGGTGTGAAGAGAGCTCTTCACCGGTCATCGCGCAGGCATGGGCAACCTCTTCGGGCGCGACGATGTTGCTCTTCCGGGCGATGGCGAGGGCGGTCTCCGGATGGTCGCCGGTGATGAGGATAACATCGATGGACGCCCCGTGGCACTTATCCACCGCCGCCGGCACCTCTGGCCGTACCGGGTCCTCGATGCCGATCAGCCCGGCCAGGATAAGATCACCCTCAAGGGACTCCTGCATGGCATCCGGGATCTCGCCCGATGTGACAAGGTCATCCTCCAGCACCTTGAAGGCGACGACGATGACCCGCAGGCCACGGGCGGCCATGGCGCTCATCGTAGCCTCCGCCTGATCGAGACTGACGGTATCGGCAGGCACGCTCCCCTCCCCCATCTTCTCGTTCCCGCCACTCGCCACGGCGGCCAACATGGGCCGCAAGGCCTCGAAGGCGCCCTTGACCACGAAGACTTTTTTCCCTTGATAATCAACGATGCCGGCGGAGCGGCGTTTGGCAACGTCGAAGGCGAAATAATGGCGGAGGTTTGTCTGTATCGCAGCCAAGTCGCCGCCGGCCTCCGTAAACCTTTCCGCCACAGCGACATCCAGAGGGTCGCCGGAGAGCCCGTTTTCGGTGACGCGGACCTCGGAGGCGGACAGGGCCAAGGCCAGGGTTTGGCGATAAAGACCGGGGGCGACGGCAGCACCGGTCAAGGGATCGGTGATCTCGGTGATGGAGAGGCTGTTCATGGTGAGGGTGCCGGTCTTGTCCGAACATACCACATGCACGGCCCCAAGGGCCTCCACCGCGTTCAGACTCTTGACCAGCACGTTCTTTTTCGCCATCCGCAGGCTGCCCATGGCCAGGGAGAGGGTGAAGGTGGGCAGCAACCCCTCCGGCACGTTGGCGACGATAATCCCCATCATGAATACCAGGTTGACCCACAACGGCCTGCCGGTGGCCACCCCGTAGCCGAAGAAGATGGCCCCCATGATCACCGCGATCACGGTCAGAACCCTGACCATGTGCGCGGTCTCCTGCTCAAGGGGGGACGGGGTGCGCTTGATCGCCTGGGAGAGGTGGGCAAGTTTGCCGAATTCCGTGCGCAGGCCGGTGGCGAAGATGAGCGCCTGGCCGGTCCCGCGGACGATGCTGCACCCGGCAAAGACGATGTTGGAGGCTTCGGTAAGCCGCTTGGCGCAAGGCGCGGCCGTGAGGTTGACCGAAGCCGCCTCGCCGGTGAGCGGGGCGTTGTTCGCCATCAGCCCTTCCGACTCGACGATCCGGGCGTCGGCGGTGATCCTGTCCCCCTCGGAGAGGATCAGCAGATCGCCGGGAACGATCTCCGTTGCCTGCACCTTGACGATGCGTCCCTCCCGCCTGACCTCGACGAGCTGGGGGAGAAACTTCTGCAAGGCCTCCATGGCCCGTTCGGCGCGATACTCCTGAATAAAACTGAACAGGGCGTTGAGGAGGGCGACCCCGGCCAGCGCCCAGCCGAGGATATCCATGCTTTCCTCGGGGTTGATGGAATGGGCGCCGAAGCAGATGCCGGCGGAAACGATGAGCAGGATGGTGAAGAAATTGGTGAACTGCTTGATCAGCCCGCGCAGGGTCTTCCAGCGATCCGGCACCTCAAAGGTGTTTCTGCCGACATGGCGCAAACGTTCCTCGACCTCTGCGCCGGTAAGCCCTTCCGGCCGGCTGTGCAGCAGGGTGAAGATCTTCTCCTTGGCAAGGTTCTGAATCTGCCGGCCGGGTTCGTTCATAACGCGCGGTAAATCCCTACGTCACAGGGTGTTTCACGAAGGATCTGCTCGATCTTGTTGCCGTAAAAAAACCGGGAAGGCAGGTTGCGGTCCGAGGCGCCCATGATGATCATCTGGGCATGGAGCTGACTGGCCTGGATCAGTATCTCCTTGACCCAGTCATCGGAGAGCGTAACCCGGCCGTCAATCTGGACGGCGGACTCTCCACACTCGCTGCGGAACTCATCGAGAATTTTCTTCAGATAGGCGTTCCCCTCGCGCCGCAACTTCACGGCGCCGGCCTCGGTCATGTACTGAAACCAGAGGGAGCTGACATGCATGACCCGGAGCAGGTGTATCTTATCGACAGAGGGGGCCATGAGTTGGAAAAAACCCATTATCGCCGTAAGGCCCCGGGGATGGCCGGAGAGCGGGAAGAGCAGTTCGCGGGGCACCCCGAGCAGGCCGGGCTTGACCACCCGGATCGCCATCACGTTGAACCTTTTCCGCCGCAGCAGCAACTCGGAGATGGTACCGGCAAGAAACCCCCTGCCCCTTGAGGTGGCCCTGGCGCCGCAGACGCAAAGGTTTTCGCTTCCCGGCGGGATCGCCTCAAGCAGCGAGCTATAGACGTTCCTACGCAAGAAGCGCAGCTCTTTGACGAGTTCAACCCCCTCGGCGACGCATTCGTCCTCCACCGCCCGAATCTTGGCATTGATCGCCTTCTCGGTGTGAACGCCGTCCAGGATGTGCACCAGGTGAATCTTCTTTGCCGTGGCGTTGGCGGCCAGGTGGAGGGCGTAGCGGGAAACCCAGTCGGCGTTAATGGAGCCATCGTAGGCGAGATGGATGTGCGGTTGCATGGCGTTGAGCGAGGCTCCGCTTGGGGTTGACAACGAGGCGATTCCGCCTCCCAATGAAAACGGCCTTAGTTCATTTAAGGGCCAACGGGGGGACATGTCAACAGGTGCGGCAATTCCGCCAAGAGGCACAGGCCCTGAGGCGGTACAGCGGCGCCGATGGTCGGCGAGAGGGGGGAAAACGGGCTCAATACCCGACGTGGCAGTCCCGGCAGAGCTCGGACCAGTCCATGCCGAAGCGGTCGCCGACCTTGACCTTACGCAATAGATGGATGGTGGGTTCATCCGGGGCGCGGTGGTAATGGCAGGTATTGCAGGTGATCTTGCCGTTGTGCAGCGGCAGGGTTTGGGGTGCCTTGAAGCGACTGCGATCCCAATCCTTGATATCGGAGGGATGGCGCATCTCAAGGTGGGTCATGCCGATCCGGCAGCAGGAATGACACACCTTGCAGGTTTCATCGATGGTTGCCTTGGTGTGAAAATACTGGCCAGAGCTGGCCTCTTCATCGCTGGGCACCTTGGTGTGACAAGCCTTGCACGGTTCGGGCTTGAGGTGGGGGTTGACCGTTGCCGCCACGGCGGTACCGACGCCACCGCAAAGCAAGACCAGCAACCAACACAGAGTAAACATCCGCATGCGCATCGACGCAAACCTATGATAAGCCTAAATTTTCGCGTTGCCGCCCTTTATTGCCTCGCCATTGACGCCGGAGATCAGAAAGATACCGTAGCTGGCGCGCAGATTGGGGAGAAAGGAGACGATATTGCCGGTATCGGCGTGATGATCGCTGTTGATTGCCGCCCCTTTCTCGATCCGAATCCCCATCTTGCGGGCAAAACGGTAAAAATCCCGGATGGTGATCACCCGGATATTGGGGGTGTTGTACCATTCAAACGGCAACTGCTTGCTCACCGGTGCCTTGCCGGTCACCAGCAACTGTAACCGATTTCGCCAATGGGCGAAATTGGGAAAACTGACGATCACCTGTTTGCCGATTCGCAGGAGTTCCACGATCAGGGTGTCGGGGGCATAGACCTGTTGCAGGGTCTGGCTGAGGATCACATAATCGAAGGCATTATCCGGGTAATCCACCACCTCGGTGTTGAGATCGCCCTGTAACACCGTTAGGCCGCTGGCGATACACTGGGCAACCTTGTTCTCACGGCTCTCGATGCCGGTGCCGCGGATGCCCTTCTCTTCCTTCAGGTAGTAAAGAAGGTTGCCCTCGCTGCAACCGAGGTCAAGCACCTTGGCGCCCGGCTCGATCCAGGAGGCGATAACCTGCAGATCAAAACGCATGGATTATGCCTCCTGCCCTGCCTTGGTACGCTCTTCTCGCGCAACACGATCGAGAAAACCGCGCAACAGCTCGCTCAAGCGAGGGTTGGGAAGGAGGAAGGCATCATGCCCCCACTCCGCCTCGATCTCGCAGAAGCTTACATCCAGACCGTTTTTCTTCATCGCCTGCACCATCTTCCGCGACCGTGAGGTCGGGTAGAGCCAATCCGAAGAAAAGGAAACCACCAGAAACCTTGCCCGCGCCCTAGCGAAGGCGCCGGCAAGCCCCCCCTCCCCTTCATCGGCGATATCGAAATAATCGGCGGCCTTGGTGATGTAGAGGAAGGAGTTGGCGTCAAACCGCTCCACGAACTTGGTGCCCTGGTACCGCAGATAGCTCTCCACTTGGAAATCGGCGTCAAAGTTGAAGGAAAAGGCATCCCTGTTCTGTAGCTGCCGGCCGAACTTGCGGCGCATCGCCTCATCGGACAGATAGGTGACATGCCCGATCATCCGCGC
>JAOUHH010000007.1 GCA_029865195.1 Desulfobulbaceae bacterium | reverse complement strand
ATGCCGGGGCCACGAAAGGCGGCCAGCGAGGTCCGGTTGGCCTTGTCGAACGAGGCCTTGAAGACATAGGAGATGCCGAGCCGCTTGCAGATCGCCCGCATCTCGGTGGCCACCTCGCGCGCCAACCCCTCGGATTCAAGAACGCAGGGCCCGCCAAGCAGCAACAACGGCTGGCCCGGCCCAACCAGGAAGGAACCCGACGGCTCCATATTCGCAATCCTCACGGTATCCACTCGTACCCATTCTCCCTAAAATAAACGGGGCGACAAGCGGGAAATCCCCTGCTGTCGCCCAGATGAACTCAATAATCCGGCGAGATCCCTCAGGCGCCACCATGCTTGAGCGCGGCGGCGATAAATTCCCGGAACAACGGGTGCGCCTGCATCGGCTTGGACTTGAACTCCGGATGGAACTGACAGCCCAGGAACCAGGGATGCTCCTTCAGTTCCACAATCTCCACCAGGGTATTGTCCGGCGAGGTGCCGCTGATCACCAAGCCCTTTTCGACCAGGGCGTCGCGGAACTCCGGATTGAACTCGTAGCGATGGCGGTGGCGCTCTTCGATATCCTCGGTATTATAGGCCGCGGCGGCAAAGGTGCCCTCATGGAGATGGCAGGGATAGGCGCCGAGCCTGAGGGTGCCGCCCATCTCGGAAAGCTCGTCGCGGACCTGCACCTTGTTGGTGCGGTAATCAAACCATTCCTTCATCAGATAGATGACCGGATGCTGGGAGGCGCGGTTGAACTCGGTGCTGTCGGCATCGGCCATGCCGGCGATATTGCGGGCGAACTCCACCACCGCCAACTGCATGCCGAGACAGATGCCGAAGAAGGGCACCTTGTTCTCGCGGGCGTAGGTAATGGCCATGATCTTGCCCTGCACACCCCGGTTGCCGAAGCCGCCCGGCACCAGGATACCGTGACAGCCTTGCAGTTGGCCGGTGCCGTTGGCCTCGATATCCTCGGCGCTGACGTAGCGCAGATCCACCCGGGCGTCGTTGGCAACCCCGCCATGGACCAGCGATTCATGCAGGCTCTTGTACGACTCGGTGAGATCCACATACTTGCCGATGATGCCGATGGTGACCTTCCGGGCCGGCTCCTTGATCTTGCGCATCAAGTCGTGCCAGGGCTCCAGGCGCGGCGCCCGGGCCCAGATATTCAGAAGCCGCAACACCAACTCGTCGATCCCCTGCGCGTGCAAGCGCAGCGGCACCTCGTAGATGGACTCGACATCCTGGGCGGTGATCACCGCCTCGGCCGGCACGTTACAGAAGAGGGCGATCTTGCGTTTCAGATCATCGCTCAGTTCGCGCTCGGTCCGGCACAGGAGGATATCGGGCTGGATACCGATGGCGCGCAACTCCTTGACACTGTGCTGGGTCGGCTTGGTCTTCACCTCGCCGGCGGTCTTGATATAGGGAACCAGGGTGACATGGATGAAAAGCGAATTCTCGCGGCCGACATCGAACCTAAACTGGCGGATCGCCTCCAAAAACGGCAGGCTCTCGATATCGCCGATGGTGCCGCCGATCTCGATGATCGCCACATCGACGTCGCCCTCCAGTTGATGGATGGCCCCCTTGATCTCGTCGGTGATATGCGGGATAACCTGCACCGTGCCGCCGTTATATTCGCCGCGCCGCTCCTTGGAGATAACGGTGTGGTAAATCCGGCCGGAGGTGTAGTTGTTGCGCTGCCCCAGCACCGCGTTGGTATACCGCTCGTAATGGCCCAGATCGAGATCGGTCTCGGCGCCGTCGTCGGTGACGAAGACCTCGCCGTGCTGGAAGGGGTTCATGGTGCCCGGATCGACGTTGATATAGGGGTCGAGTTTCTGGAAGGTCACGGAGAGTCCGCGGCTTTCGAGAAGGGCGCCGATGGCGGCGGCGGCCAGGCCCTTTCCCAGTGAGGAAAGAACGCCGCCGGTAACGAAAATAAACTTGGTCCGATTGGATGGGTTGGATGGTTTCATGGCGACCACTATAAAGAAAGGAGTGTCATTTGTCCAAGAAAAAAACGCCGATTTCCCCCGAATCGCACCGGTCGCGCCCACCGGGTTTTTTTTGCTTTTTCCTGAGACTTTTCAGACAACTGCGACTAGAGTAGTGTGTTCAACATAGATGATGACAGGAGCCGTCAAGGCAGCATCCTCTTGCAAGGCAAACAATCCACCGACCCCAGACATTCACGGCATGCCGACATACCGTTCTCTCAACATCGCGCTGATGCTCGCCGCCCTGCTGCTGCCCCTCCTGGCTGGGTGCGATCGTGGCGACAACCAGCCCGCCGCTGAGATGGTGCTCGAGACGATCCCCCCCGCGCAGTCGGGCTGCCAGGGCTGCCATGCCGTTCAACTTGACGCCGATCACGCCTTCGCCTGTTCTACCTGCCACAACGGCGACGCCACCGCCGACACCGCCGCAACCGCCCACCAGGGCATGATCGCACTGCCCGCCCACCCCGCCAACATGGACCACGTCTGCGGCCGCTGCCACCGGCAACAGACCGCCAGGGCCGCCCAAGCCAGCCATTTTACCCTGCGCCGCGAAGTCAACAGCGTCCGCAAAGCCTTCGGCGCCACCACCTCCCTGGCGTCCCTCACCGCCATTCCGGTCGAGGAGCCACCGACCACCGTGCTTGGCCTGACCGACGACCTGCTGCGCCGCCGCTGCCTGCGCTGCCATCTTTACTACCAGGGCGACCCCTACCCGGAAACGGAACACGGCACCGGTTGCGCGGCCTGCCACCTTGCCTTTCACGACAACGCCATGCAAGGCCACCGCTTCGTCCGTTCTCCTGACGACAGCCAGTGCCTGCACTGCCACCACGGCAATAGGGTCGGCGGCGATTATTACGGCCGCTATGAACGGGATTTCTCCCTGGAGTTCCGAACCCCTTACCGCACCGAAGACAACCCGCCCCGGCCCTACGGCGTCGAATACCACCAGCTGCGGCCGGACGTCCACCAACTGGCGGGCATCGCCTGCATCGACTGCCACTCCGGCGCGCAGTTGATGGGCGGAGGCCGCCAGGGAGCGCCATCCCCCCTGACCTGCGACGGCTGCCATGGCTGGCAACCGGGCCAACCGGTGCCGGCCGCCAATCTGCTCGTCAAGAACGACGCCCTCGTTCTCGTCACCAAGCTTGGCCGCAAACAACTGCCGGTGCCACGGGCCACGAATCCCGCCCACCGCCAATACCGTGACAAGGCCACCTGCGTTGCCTGCCATGCCCAATGGGGCTTCAACGACCAGGGAACACACCTGCTGCGGCAGGATACCGACGATTACGAACCATGGTCCTACCTCACCGTGCAGGGAAGCATCGAGGTGGAAGCGCAACTCGAAAACAACCTCTACGGCGGTGACGATACCAAGCCCTCGATGATCGACAAAATAAACGGTGAGGCGCGACCCGGCCTGTGGCTCAAGGGCTTTGAGCAACGGCGCTGGGAAACGTTGCTGCTCTGTAACGATCATGACGGGCGCATTACCGCCTGCCGCCCCAGCCTCGATCTCCATCTCTCCTATGTCAACGACGAGGGGGAGGTTTTATTCGATGCGGAGACGCCCGACCCATCTAGCCCCCGGATCCGTCCCTACACCCCGCACACCATCGGCAAGGCCGGCGCCTTTTTCCGGCAACGGTTGCAGACCGGCCGGCCTACAAAAAGAAAACAGGAACAGCCATGAACAGATTTATCAGCGCCGGCATGCCGCTTTTCGCCATCGCCCTGCTTGCCGCAGGCTGCGCGCCCAAGATCATCCCCCCCGTCTCGCCACCCGTTGAACGGGTCGAACAGACCCCCGCCACCGTCAAGCGAGTGCCGCCCGCCAGCCGCGTTCCCGCCACCCAGCGCCCCTACCGGATCGACGACAAGACTTATTACCCGTTGCCGTCGGCGGAAGGCTTCGAGCAGCGCGGCATCGCCTCCTGGTACGGCAACCCCTTTCACGGCCGCAAGACCTCCAACGGCGAAACCTACAACATGCACGAGATGACCGCCGCCCACAAGACGCTGCCGATGAACACGCGGTTGCTGGTGAAAAATCTTGAAAACGGCAAGGAAGCGGTGGTCAGGGTCAACGACCGCGGCCCCTTTGTGCGGGGCCGGATCATCGACCTCAGCCATGAGGCTGCAAACCGCCTGGACGTGGTCGGCAAGGGAACCGCCCCGGTGCAGATCATCGCCCTGGGCGAGGCCGCCACCTTTGCGCAGGGGCAGGGAACGGTGGAACGGTTCCTGCCGCATCAGGACTTCCGGCACGGGGAATTCTATGTCCAGATCGGCTCCTTCACCAACAAGGAAAATGCCAACCGCCTGAAAGAGAAGATGATCGCCGAGGGAAGAAAAACCGTGATCCAGACCTGGGAAGGACCCGACCAGATATTCTACCGGGTACAGGTCCGGGCCGGCACCGAACTTGAGCACGCCGATCGGGCCGAACGGGCCCTCAACGAGGCAGGCTACCCCGGCGCCTTCGTGGTGGCACGCTGACGCCGACCACAACAAACTCAGGGGGCATACACGCCTGACAGGGATACCGGGCAGACCGGCTAGACAGTACCTTTGGAAAGGAAAAACGAAAAGGTGGTGCCCTGCTCCGGGTCGGATCGGAAACTTACCCGGCCGGAAAGGTAGTGCTCGCCGAGGAGCTTGATGCTGTAGGTGCCGAGACCGCGCCCCGCCCCCTTGGTGGAAAAGGAGCGCTGGAAGATATGGAGCTGGTTTTCGGCAGGGATGTAGCCGTCATTGCTGACCCAGAACTCGACCGCCTCGCCATGATCGGTGCAGCCGATCCGCACCGCCCCCTGCGGGGCGACCGCCTCTACCCCGTTCTTGACCATGTTGCCGACGATCCGGTTGACGAGATGACGGTCGGTCACCAGCACAAGGTCAGCGGACGCCGGCGCGATCTCCACCACGCAATCCGCGCACAGGCTGCTGTGGCTGTAAAAAGAGGCGGCCCAAGCAAGACACTCCATCGTCCCGTATGGCTTGGCGGCGACCACCAGGTCATTGTTCTCCGCTGCGGTCAGCTGCCGCTGGGCGGCGATCTCATCGACGAGCCGCTCGGCGTTCTGCTGCAACATGGCAAGTAACCGCCCCTTCCTCTCGGCCGGCAGCCCCTCCTTGCCGAGTACCCGGCTCAAGCCAGCCACCCCGCCGGCGGTATTCATCACATCGTGAAAGAATATCCGCTCCAGCGCCCGTCGCCGCTGCTGATCGGTGATATCCGAGAGATAGAGGAGCAGCAAACCCTCCCGGCTTTCCGGCAGAGGGGTCGCCTTGACGCGAAACTCGAGGGCCTGGCCGGTAACGGCGTGGGTCAGGCTGCACTCCTGCACATCCTCCTTCCCCTGCTCCTGACAGTTTAGGATCGCCTGCGACGCCCCGCAGGACGAACACCACATGCTGGTCCCGCAACCGAATTCTCCCGCCACGGCGTTCTTGCAGACCAGGGCCTCGCCCGGTCGCTTGCCCAGGATATCCTGCGGTTTCTCCAAGCCGAAGAAGTGCAGGAAGGCCTGATTGGCAAAGACGATCTGCCGGTGCCGGTTGAGGACGGCAACGAGGCCGGGATACGAATCCAGCACCCCGACCAGCAACTGGTTGTCGGCGATGGCCTTGCTTTGGTTTTCGATGTCCGCCCGTGCGTCTCGGAGCCGCAGAGGATCATCGGCGGGAAGGGTAAATTGCGCCATGGTTCCAAAACTTTTAAGGATCAAGAAGAGGGTGCGCCGCAACAGCGGCTAGCTATCAGCATACACGAAAGTTGCGACGCGCTCATGCTTTTCAGCAACCAACCGCAACGCGGGCCGCATCACGACAGAAAAGCGCGCCCCCCCAGCGGGAAGCGCGCTTTTCTGTACGCAAAAACCGTTTACCACCCTGCGCCGATCAATGCTTGAAGGAACGCTGACCGGTGTACTTCATCGCCACCTGAGGCTTTGCCTCGTTGCACGCCTGAATGGTCTCGAAGTCGCGCATGGAGCCGCCCGCCTGCAGGATGGCGGAAACGCCCTGCCGGATGCCGACATCGGCGCCGTCGCGGTAGGGGAAGAAGGCGTCGGAGATCATCACCGAGCCGGGCAGCCCGGCGCGGTCGGCCTGAACCTTGGCGTCGATCGCCTCCTTCTCGCCCTTGTCGCGCTTGCCCTTCTCGATCTCCAGCACCAGATCGGCATAGGGAATGCCGTGCTTGTCCCAGCAGACGATGTCGGCATACTTGGTATACGCCTTGTAGACGGCGATGTCGGCCACACCCACCCGATCCTGCTCGCCGGTGCCGATGCCGACGGTGCAACCGTCCTTCACGTAGATGACGGAGTTCGAGGTCACGCCGTGCTCCACAGCCCAGCCGAAGAGCATGTCGTCGATCTCGCGCTGGTCGGGCTCGCGCTCCACCTTGTATTCGGTGCCCTTGAAGGAGGAGACGGCGGGCTTCAAATCGGCCAGCGAGCGGATGGAATTCACCGCCGACTGCTGCACAATGATGCCGCCGTCGATGAGGCTCTTGAAATCAACGAAGCGGAACTTCTCGAACTCGGCCAGCCGGTCGATACGGGCGATCTTGACCACCCGCAGGTTCTTGCGCTGGGCGAGGATCTCTAACGTGCCGGCCTCGAACTCGGGTGCGCAGACCACCTCCAGGTAGTTCTGGCTCAGCAGTTCGGCGGTGGCCTTATCGCAGGCGCGGTTCAGAATGATGGCGCCGCCGAAGGCAGCGATGCGGTCGGCGCGGTTGGCGCGGTTGTAGGCATCGGCCAGGGTTGAACCATAGGCGGCGCCGCAGGGGTTGTTGTGCTTGAGGATAACCGCCGCCGGCTTGTCCATCAGGTATTTGATGATGTTCAGGCCGTTGTCGATGTCGGTGAGGTTGATCTTGCCGGGATGCTTGCCCACCTGCAGCATGTCCTCGACGGCAATCCCGCTCACCAGGCCGTTGCCCGGCGCGATGAACCGGCAGTCGCCCAGGGTGAGGTTGCCGTTCACCAGCTCATAGAGGGCCGCTTCCTGGTCGGGGTTTTCGCCGTAACGAACCCCGCGCTCGTCAATGGTGCCGTCCTCCTGGGCGATCTTCCAGGTCCGTTTGCGATAAACCAGTTTCTGATCACCATAGGTGATGGTCATATCCATGGGGAAATGATCACCGAGGATCGTGGTGTACATCTTCTTCAAATCTGCCATGGTGCAACTCCTCCTTGTTTCTCTTGTAGAATGGAAAAAATCTATGCCGCTGTCTGCTGAAAGACAGCGTCCCAATCCTTGCGGACCGGATCAAACCCCTTGGCGCGGATGGCCGCGCACACCTCGTCGATACTGCGATGATCGCCGACACTGAACTGTTCGCCGGCCGACCCGTCCGGGCTGCCATAACCGCCGGGGGCGGTACAGGAGCCGGCCGAATATCGGGTTGGCCCCAGACCGATCATCCCGTCCCGATACCGGGCGTCCTCGCGGGTGGAAAGGACCAGCCCCAGATCCGGATCAAAAATCCGCAAGGCGAACAGCAACTGGGTCAACTGGCGCTCATTCACCGGCTGCGGCGGCTGAAAACCACCGGCCGCCGGGCGCATCCTGGGGAAGGAAACCGTAAAGGCGGTCCGCCAGAAGGCCTTGCGCAGCCAGGCGAGATGCAGCCCCACCGCGAGCCCCTCGGCCCGCCAATCACTTAACCCCAGCAGAAAGCCGATGCCGACCTCGCGCAACCCCGCCGCCGCCCCACGCGCCGGGGTGGCGAGGCGATAGACATAATCGCTCTTCGGCCCGGCCGGATGCATCCGGCCATAGGTAACGCGATCATAGGTTTCCTGATAGACGGCGACCCCGGTGATGCCGGCCCGGAAAAGCCTGGCGTACCCCTCGGTTTCCAGGGGCTGCACCTCGATGGAGATGGCGGCAAAACGATCCCGCAGGCGCAGGGCCAGGGCCTCGAGATACTCGACCCCCACCGCCGGCGCCTCGCCGGAAACCAACAGCAGATGATTAAAGCCTCGTTTCTGCAGCAGCACCGCCTCGGCCTCGGCCTCATCCAGGCTGAGCGCACGGCGGTCGATACGGTTTTCGGCCGAAAATCCGCAGTACAGACACCGGTTGGCGCAGAGATTGGAAACGTACAGCGGTGCGTAAATCTGGATGGTTTTCCCGAACCGCTGCCCGGTGGCGGCAGCCGAGCGGGAGGCCATGGCGGCGAGAAAGGGCTCGGCGGCAGGCGACAGGAGGGCGGCGAGATCGCGCTCCCCCGGCCGGATGCTTTCCAATGCCCGCCGCACATCGGCTTCGGTGGCGCCGGCCACCGCGCTGCGCAGGCTCTCAAACTCTGGGGTTACAAACATCGCCGGACTCAACGCAGGAAATCGAGGCCGGTTTCAGGCGACGAGGCGGCGGCATTTTCCCGCGCCTCTCCCAACCCGGCTTCATAGGCGTCGCGTCCCGCCGCCACTGCCATGGCAAAGGCTCGCGCCATCCGCACCGGATCGCCGGAAACGGCTATGGCGGTATTGACCAGCACCGCATCGGCCCCCATCTCCATGGCCTGTGCGGCATGCGACGGCGCGCCGAGCCCGGCGTCAACAACCACCGGCACCCGCGCCTGCTCGATGATGATCCGAACCTGAAAGGCGGTGACGATGCCCTGATTGGTGCCGATGGGTGAGCCCAGCGGCATCACCGCGGCGGCTCCGGCATCCTGCAAGCGGAGGGCGAGGATGGGGTCGGCGTTCATGTAGGGCAGCACGATAAAGCCGTCCTTGACGAGTTCCTCGGTGGCCTTCAGGGTTTCCACCGGATCGGGCAACAGGGTGCGCGGATCTGGGGTCACCTCGAGTTTCAGCCACGGCGTGCCGCCGGCGGCGCGCGCCAGATGGGCAAGCCGGATGGCCTCCCGAGCGTCACGGGCGCCGGAGGTATTCGGCAGCAGCAGATAACGTTCCCGGTCGAGAACCCGCATGATATCATCGGCCGGATCGGCAAGATCAACCCGTCGCAACGCCACGGTCACCATCTCGGTGCCGGAGGCGACAAGGGCATCACGCATCACCTCTGCCGACGCAAATTTGCCGGTTCCGCCGAACAGTCGGGAACGAAATTCCCTGCCGGCAATGGTCAACATCTCATCCGCCTCCTACAAATCGAATCAACTCCAACACCGAGCCATCGGTCAGGAGATGGGTATCATACGCTTCCCGCCTGAGAATCACGCCATCGCACTCGACCACCACCGTATCCGGCTCCAAACCGAGATCGCACAGGAGATCGACAAGTTTTGTTTGCGGTGCGCACACGCGTTCGACACCGTTACAGACAATCTTCATGGAATGACTCATTGCCAAGCCTGGCTCAATCCTCGCCAAGCAGTATTCGCACCACCTGGTTGGCCTGCTGATGCGCGGCGACGCCAACCCTGGGTGCCATCAACCCCTGCCCAGGCGCGGCGGCCGATTCGCCGTCGCCGACCAGAAAAACCCGGTCGGCGATGCGGCTGGTGCGGATGGTGTTGTTATCGCCAAAACCGGCAACCCCGGAAGCCCCCACATAACCGATCCCCTTGAGATCGGTAAGCGCTACCCGCAAGGCCTCGGCCTTCATCACCGGATCATCGAAACACTCAACCAGGACATCAACATCAACGAACAACCGGCCGATGCTCTGGGCGGTGAGCCGCTCGTTGACGGTTGCGATCTGAAGATGCGGATTGACCCTGGCCAGGGTTTCCCGCAAGGCCTCGGTCTTCGCCATCCCGATCTGATCGACGAAATAATGCTGCCGGTTGAGGTTGGTCGGCTCAACGAGATCAAAATCGACGAGCAGCATCCGGCCGACGCCGATCCGGGCAAGCGCCAAGGCCACCGCCGAACCGAGGCCGCCCAGCCCCATGATCCCCACCGCCGCCATTCTGACCCGCTGATGAACCCCTGGGGTATGGCGGGCGTGGAGGAGAAAATCGATCTCATCGGGCGACGGGATCTCACCCCGCTTGATCAGCCAGCAATGATCGCCGGCCCGCAATTCGGTATCTGCTGCGACCGGAAATCCGTTAACAATAAAGAGATCCGCCCCCGGCTTCACGGAGGCGATCAGATTGGCAAGGCGCATTCCCTCGGCAAAGGGCTGCGGCCGTTCGTTCACCCAGAGCATAATCCCCGCAGTTTCACGTCAGCAAAAGCGGTAAAGATACCTCACCTTTGCCCCTTATGGTAGGTTTTTTTCGCTAGCCGCTTGCGGGCACGGCATCCTCTCCCCCATGCAGGGAATGGCCCACGCAGCACTAATATATTGATACCATAGGGGAAACAATGTTAGCAGTTGCAGGCCATCCAAAAGCATGGTAATAAGCCGCTCTGCGTATAAATCAGGTTTAAGTATCCGCCTGAAATAGCGACTTTTATGCCTTGCCGGCCAGACCATTCTGCGGCCAGGATGCACCCCCCCGGACAGGGGGCAATCAGTAAGCGAGCACACTTGATGTTGGCACCACAGACCGTCAGTGAAAACCTGCCACCGGCAGATGAGGCCCCCCTATCCAGGTCGGCCATTTTCCGGGCATTACACGCCCGGCTGCAACCCAATCGCAAACATCCCGCCCCAATGACAACTACGGCGGCGGGATTCAATGCAAACCTCCCCCTCAACAGACATGAGAGTACCATGAAAGTTGACCAATTGGCGGTATTCCTCGAGGACGGTTCAGGCAGGCTGGCGGACGTGACCGCGATCTTGGCCGAAAACGGCATCAGCATCCGCGCTCTGTCGCTTGCCGACACCGCAGCCTTTGCCATCCTGCGGATGATTGTGAACGACAACGAGAAAGCCAGACAGATCCTCCAGGAAAACGGATTTACCGTTGGCAAAAACGAGGTGCTGGTGCTTGAGGTACCCGACAAGCCAGGTGGTCTTGCGAGTGTGCTCGACACCGCCAGGGCCAACGACCTGCAGGTGGAGTACATGTACGCCTTTGTCCACAAGGCCGGCGAGGCGGGACTGATCATCTTCCGCTTCTCTGATCCGGACAAGGCGCTGAGCGTACTCACCAAGGAAGGGATTCGGGTACTCAGCGGCGAAGACATCTACGCCATCTAAAACGCACGAAGCCGAGGAGTTGGTGCTGCATCACTCCCTCGGCCACAAACAAAAAAAAAGGCTATCAGAGTCATGACTCTGATAGCCTTTTTTTATGATGAACTCTTAAGGCTTAATTGGCGGCTGCCGCCTCGCCCTTGCCTTCGGTGTAGTTGACCAGTTCGAGGATCGCCATATCTGCGGCGTCGCCTATGCGCTGCCCGGTACGGATGATCCGGGTGTAACCGCCATTGCGCTCCATGTACTCGTCCTTCAAACCCTCAAACAGTTTGGCGACCACGGCTGAATCACGGATAAAGGAAAGTGCCTGCCGGCGGGCATGCAAGTCGCCCCTCTTGCCGAGGGTGATCATCTTGTCTGCGATCCGGCGAACTTCCTTGGCCTTCGGCACAGTGGTTACAATCCGCTCGTGCTCAAGCAGCGAGGTGACCATGTTCCTGATCATCGCCTTCTTGTGAGAAGAGGTTCTGCCCAGTCGTTTTCCTGCCTTCTTATGCCTCATTTTGCAACCTCAATCTATATCGTTTCTACTCTTCCACGGTTTCGGAAGATGCAGGAGGCTCCCAGCCCTCAATTTTCATCCCCAGGCCAAGGTCCATCTCCGAAAGCAACTGCTTGATCTCGTTAAGGGACTTACGACCAAAGTTCTTCGTCTTCAACATCTCCGCCTCGGTCTTCTGCACCAGTTCGCCGATATGACGAATCTCGGCGTTGCGCAGACAATTGGCGGAGCGGACGGACAGCTCCAGATCCTCGACACTGCGGTAGAGGTTGTCGTTGAGAGGGGTTGATTCCGACTCAACGACGTGTTCGGCCTCAGGCTCGGCATGGTCCTCATCGAAGTTGATGAAGATGGTCATCTGCTCCTTGAGGATCTTGGCCGAATATGCCAACGCATCTTCCGGGGTGATGCTGCCGTCGGTATGCACTTCCATGGTCAACTTGTCGTAGTCGGTCTGCTGACCGACACGTGCCTGGCTGACGATGACCTTTACCTGTTTGATCGGTGTGAAGATAGAATCGATGGCAATGACGCCGATGCTCTGCTCCTCATGCCGATTGCGCTCCGCCGGCGAATACCCCTTGCCCCACTGTACCTCCAGTTCGGCAACAAACCTGCCCTCACCGCTGGTGATGGTGCAGATATGCTTTTCGGGGTTCATCACCTCGACGGTGCCGTCACTGATGATATCCGCTGCCGTTACCGGCCCGGGCGTGGTTTTCTCAATCCGTACGACCTTGGAGTCCGAAGAGTTCAATTTCAAACGGACTTCCTTGAGATTCAGGATGATTCCCGTCACATCCTCCAGCACCCCGGGGATGGTCGAAAACTCATGCAGCGCCCCATCGATCTTGATGGAGGTGATCGCAGCGCCCTGAATCGAGGAGAGCAGTATCCGCCGCAAGGAGTTGCCGATGGTGGTGGCAAAACCACGCTCAAGCGGCTGGCAAACGAATTTACCATACGTGATAGTATGGCTATCCTTGTCCAGCAGCAGCCGCTCAGGCATGATCAGTTCACGCCAATTTCGGTAAAATGGAGCTGACTCTTGTGTCATGGTATGCTCGTTTTCCATCGTTAGCGGTTATTTAGAATACAGCTCGACAATCAGCTGCTCTTGGATCGGCATCGTGATCTCGTCACGTACCGGCTGGGTCTTGACCGTACCCTTGAAATTCGCCTGGTCAAGCTCAAGCCAGCTGGGAACGCCACGACGTGCTACCGATTCAAGACTGTCGGTGATACACTCGCATTTACGGCTTTTCTCGCGGATGGAGATCTCATCGCCCACGGCAACCGCAAAGGAAGGCACGTTGACCTTCTTGCCGTTCACCAAGATATGATTGTGCCGCAGTATCTGCCGCGCCTGGGTCCGTGAACTGGCAAAGCCAAGCCGATATACGGTGTTATCGAGTCTGGACTCCAGGCTCATCAGCAGGTTCTCGCCGGTGACGCCCTTACGACGATCAGCGCGCTCAAAGGACTTCTCGAACTGACCCTCAAGCATGCCGTAGATACGACGTACCTTCTGCTTCTCACGAAGCTGAATGGCGTAGTCGGAAACCTTACGCACCCGTGCCTGCCCGTGTTGTCCGGGAGGGAATGATCTGCGTGCAAAAGAACATTTGTCAGAATAGCAACGGTCGCCCTTAAGAAAAAGCTTAAGACCTTCCCGCCGACATTGGCGACAGACAGCGCCTCGATATCTGGCCAACTTGTACCTCCTAGGAAATCAGTTAATTCTCGGTGAGAACTATTAAATTCAAAATTAAACGCGACGACGTTTAGGTGGCCGACAGCCGTTGTGGGGAATGGGTGTCACATCGATGATGCGGCTGACCTCAAGCCCAACGGTCTGCAAGGTCCGGATTGCGGACTCACGTCCAGGCCCGGGTCCTTTGACCTTCACCTCTACCTTGCGCAAACCCTGCTCCATCGCCTTCTTGGCGGCGGTATCCACGGCGTTCTGCGCGGCAAAGGGGGTACTCTTACGAGAGCCCTTGAAGCCCAGCACGCCTGAACTGCACCAAGCGATGACATTGCCCTGCTTGTCGGCGAAGGAAACAATGGTATTGTTGAAGGTGGACTTGATCGTCACAATCCCTTCGGGAACATTCTTTCTGTCTTTCTTCTTCACTCGCTGGATCTTCTTCGGACCGGCCATCTAAGTCTCCTCGATATTACACGCTATGCGTCCGCAAGGCACACCGTCTGTCACTGTCTGCTCGCGGTCACAGTACGGCAAAAAGCCTTAAAATTATTTCTTCTTGATCGCCACCCGCCGCGGCCCCTTCCGGGTACGCGCGTTGGTCTTCGTCCGCTGCCCACGGCAAGGCAAACCTTTACGATGCCGCAACCCGCGGTAACAGCCGGAATCCATCAGCCGCTTGATATCCATTGCCACTTCCCGACGACGGTCACCCTCGACCGGGTATTTTTCATCAAGAACCTTACGGATCTTGGTGACATCGGCATCGGTAAGATCATCGCTACTCATGGTAGGCGACAAGGAAACCTCGTCGAGGATCTTACGTGCTGTGGTACGGCCGATACCATGAATATAGGTAAGGGCAATCTCCATATGTTTATTTCTAGGCAGATCTATTCCTGCGATACGTGCCACGGTTTTCCTCCAAATACTGGTCTGTTGATCCGTTACCCTTGCCGTTGCTTGTGTTTCTTAACCTTGCAGGAAACACGCACCACACCATTACGCTTAAACACTCGGCAGTCGCTGCACATCTTCTTAACGGAAGCTCGTACTTTCATTTTTTATCCTGTTACATGAATGTTAATTAAATTAACGTTTATTCTTGGAACGGAATGTAATTCTTCCCCGGGTAAGATCGTATGGGGACAGTTCAACCGTAACCTGGTCACCTGGCAAAATCTTGATGTAATGCATCCGCATCTTGCCGGATATATGTGCCAGAACCTTATGACCATTTTCAAGTTCCACCCGGAACATCGCGTTCGGCAGAGGTTCGATGATGGTTCCCTCTACCTGGATGGCTTCTTCTTTCGACATACGGTCCCTGTTTACAGCGATTTATAAACGCTTTTTTCACTCGAACAAAGCGCCGTAACACCCGGCGCACGAAAAACAAAGAGATTACCCCAAAGGGCCTCAACTGCACAACAATTATTTTCGCTTCACAACAAAAAAAATCAGGCCACTTCACTCAAGATCAACGGCCCATTTTCCGTTACCGCCACCGAATGTTCGAAGTGAGCGGAAGGCTTCCGATCCTTGGTGACAACGGTCCAGCCGTCGGCGAGCACCTTGACCTCATACTTGCCCAGATTGACCATCGGCTCAATGGCAAGAACCATCCCCGGCAGCAGTCGCGGCGATTGCTCATTGCGGCTGTAGTTCGGTATCTCGGGCGGCTCATGAAGGTTGACGCCGATCCCGTGTCCGACGAATTGCCTTACAACCGAAAAACCGTGCGCCTCGACATGCTGCTGCACGGCTTTGGATATATCGTTGATCCGGTTTCCGACCCTGACTTGCTCTATGCCTCTATAAAGAGACTCCCGGGTCACCGTCAAGAGCTTGCTGAGCGGCCCCGGCAACTCTCCGACCGGCAAGGTCACGGCGGAATCACCGTAATACCCTTTGTACCTGACGCCGAAATCGATACTGACGATATCGCCGTCCTTAAGCACCACCTTCTTGGAAGGGATGCCATGCACCACCTGTTCGTTCAGCGACACACAGAGCGATCCGGGAAAACCGTGATAGCCTTTGAACGCCGGCTCCGATCCATGATCCCGGGCAAAGGTTTCCGCCCATTCGTCTAGCTGCAGGGTTGTAACCCCAGGGGCAACCCGATCCGCCAGCATCTTCAGAGCGGCGCCGACTATCTGATTGGCCTCCCGCATGATTTCCATCTCTGCTGGAGTCTTCAGTAATATTGCGCTGCCCATTGGTAGTCCGGCTCTCTGGTTTTACCGACGCCCCTTGATACGCCCGCTTTTCATGAATCCGTCATAGTTGCGCATCACCATGTGCGATTCAATCTGGGACATGGTGTCGATGGCAACACCAACCACGATCAGCAGGGCGGTGCCACCGAAGAAAAATGGGACATTGAATTTGTTGATTAGAACCGTCGGCAGCACACATACGGCGCTGACATAGACCGCGCCGATCACTGTCAGCCGGATCATAATCTTGTCGATGAAGTCAGCCGTCTTCTTGCCAGGACGCACCCCAGGAATAAAGCCGCCGTTCTTTTTCAGGTTTTCAGCAATATCAACCGGGTTGAAGGTAACCGCCGTATAGAAGAAACAGAAGAAGACAATAAAGACAACATACAGAAGGGTATGCAACGGGCTCCCCCAGCTCAGCAACGAGGTAACCTGCTTGACCCAGTCAACTTGAACAAATCCGCCGATTGTTTCGGGGAACATCATGATCGAAGATGCGAAGATCGGCGGGATAACCCCGGCCATATTGACCTTCAAGGGCAGATGAGAATGTTGACCGCCGTACATCTTGTTGCCGACCACCCTCTTCGCGTACTGAATGGGTATCCGGCGCTGAGAGGTTTCAAAAAAGATGATTACGGCAATGACCGCTGCCATGAAAACCAGCAGCACCGGCAAGAAGATCAGCGCCAACTCGCCAGCGGAAACCATCTTGAAGGTATTGGCGATGGCGGCAGGCATCCTGGCGACGATGCCTGCGAAGATGATCAGTGAGATGCCGTTGCCGATGCCGCGCTCGGTCATCTGCTCTCCCAGCCACATGATAAATGCGGTACCGGAGGTCAGGGTAAGCATGGTCATCAGACGGAATGACCAGCCCGGCTCAATGACGATCATCGCACCGCTGCCAGGCGCCGCCATGCTCTCAAGGCCGATGCTGATGAAGAGTCCTTGCACGAGACTCAAAACCACGGTGGCATAACGGGTGTACTGGGTAATCTTCCGACGTCCGGATTCACCCTCCTTGGAGAGGGCTTCCAACTGCGGAATCACCACCGTCAACAACTGAAAGATAATCGAGGCGCTGATATAGGGCATGATGCCCAGGGCGAAGATGGAAAACTTCTCCAAAGCGCCGCCGGAAAACATGTTGAACATGCCAAACAGGGTTCCGGCATTCTTGGCAAAAAAAGCGGCCAATGCCTCGCCGTTGATACCGGGGGTGGGAATCTGGACTCCAGTCCGGTATACCGCCAGCATGATCAGGGTAAACAAGACCCGCCGGCGCAGCTCAGGTATATTGGCCGCGTTTTGAATTCCACCTGCCATCTCGGTTATTCCTCGATGGTACCGCTGGCTGCTACAATCTTCTCACGCGCGGTTTTGCTCACCTTATCGACGGCAATGGTAAGGGATTTATCAATATCGCCGTTACCGAGCAATTTTACCATGGTATCCTTCGCGGAAATCAGGCGGGCATCAAGGAGTGCTTGCCGGTCAATCTTGCTGCCAGCCTCAAAGCGGGCCAAGTCACTGAGATTGACAATGGCATACTGCTTCTTGAACACATTGGTGAACCCACGCTTGGGAAGCCGACGCTGCAAAGGCATCTGACCGCCCTCGAAACCCATCTTGACACCACCGCCGGAACGGGCCTTGGCGCCTTTATGTCCTTTACCGGCAGTCTTGCCATGGCCGGTACCCGGGCCGCGGCCCAAACGTTTCTTCGGCTTCCTGGAGCCGGGACTCGGCGAGAGATTGCTGAGATTAATCATTTTATTCCTCCACCACGACAAGATGCTGCACCTTGCGGAGCATGCCCCTGAATTCCGGTGTATCTTTGCGTGTTACAGTCTTGTTGACCCTGGTAAGCCCCATCCCGATCAGCGTCGCCCGAATCTTCTGGGTACTGGTGATCATGCTCTTCTTCAAGGTCACTGTGATCTGATCTGCCATGACACTTCCTTTACGTCTTGCTTTGCGTTACGAGGCAACTAAACCTCTATGCCATAATCTCTGCCGCTGATTTGCCGCGACTGGAGGCGATCTGCTCAACACTGCGCAGAGAGCGAAGGCCTGCCAAGGTCGCCTTAACCAGATTATGAGGATTATGAGACCCAATACATTTGGTGAGAATATTGTGCACCCCGGCCGCCTCGAGTACCGCACGTACGGCACCGCCAGCGATAACGCCGGTACCTTCCGATGCAGGCTTCAGCAGAACAAGACCGGCGCCGAACTTCCCCTTCACCTCATGCGGAATCGTGGTGTTGGTTACGGCTACGGACGTCATATCCTTACGCGCCTTCTCAATGCCTTTTCGAATGGCCTCGGGTACCTGGTTGGCCTTGCCCAGGCCGTAACCAACCTTCCCCTTGCCGTCTCCAACAACGCAGATGGCGCTGAAGCTGAACCGACGACCACCCTTAACAACCTTTGCAACCCTGTTGATAAAGACGATCTTTTCAACAAACTGTTCATCCGCTGCATTCGTATTTCTAAATTCGGACAAGGTACACCCCCAAAATCTTTCACTTGGGCCTTCCCCGCGGCTCACTCGCTTTCAATACCGCGTCGAGTCAACCGGAAAGGCCATGCTATCGAGTTTCTTTAAAATTCAAGGCCGCCTTCACGGGCGCCATCCGACAATGCCTTAACCCGACCATGATAGATATATCCGCCACGGTCGAAAATAACGGCAGAAATCCCTTTCTCTTTGGCCTTACCTGCCAAAAGCAAACCAACCTGATGCGCTTGGTCAATTTTGCCCTTGATGTCGGATTCCTTGAACGACTTGTCGCCGGTGGACATGGCCATCAACGTATGTCCAGCTACGTCATCGATAAGCTGGGCATAGATATGTTTCGCGCTCTTGAATACACGCAGGCGCGGCCGCTCCGCAGTCCCGGAGATCTTCTTGCGAATCCGCTTAACCCTCTTCTGTCGAGCTATCAAACTTGGATGTGACTTAGACATGCTCTCGCCTTATCAAAATACATTTGCGTTTAAAATTACGATTTACTTGCCTGCAGACTTACCAACCTTGCGGGCGATATACTCATTTTCATAACGAATACCCTTGCCTTTGTAGGGCTCGGGTTTACGCACATTGCGGATCCGGGCGGCGGTCAGCCCCAGAAGCTCCTTATCGATAGCCTCAAGGGTAATGATCGTATTCTTTTCCACGGAGGCCTTTACGCCGGCGGGTAGATCGAACTTGACCGGGTTTGAAAAGCCTACATTGAGGGTCAAGGTATTGCCGGCCACCTCGGTACGGTAACCAACGCCTTCAATAATAAGTTTCTTCTGAAAGCCAGCCGAAACACCGACAACCATGTTGTTGACCAGTGAACGGGTTAAACCGCTGTAAGCATTGGTGGTCACGGTATCATCATTCACCGAGACAACCAGATTGCCTTCGCTTTCAACAAGTTTGATCTCAGGACGAATCGTTCTTTCAAGATTTCCCTTGGGGCCGGAAACCTTAACGAACGTACCGTCTATCTGCACCTTGACCCCTTTCGGGACAGGAATAGGTTGCTTGCCAATCCTGGACATGGTTTTTCTCCAATCTAATCCTACTGATACGCGAAGCGGTGCCCGCTTGTCCGACAAAGTGTCGATTCAGGCAAGTCAAAGACACCACGTCTTTCTTACCTCGACACTTAGCCATCACCTTGTTTCATTCAAGACAACAAGTCTGACGACAAACTCTTACCAAACTTCGCAGATATATTCGCCGCCGAGGCCAAGCGCCCGGGCTTCACGATCCGAAACAACACCCTTGGAGGTGGACAGTATGCCAATCCCAAGTCCGCTCATAACTTTCGGAATCTTGTCGTTCTTGACATAGACTCGACATCCGGGCTTGCTCATCCGGCGAAGGCCGGTAAGGACCCGTCGATTCTCATTGTCATAGCGAAGGTCGACCCGCAATACGCCCTGCTTGTCGTCCTCAATGACATGATAATCATTGATGAAACCTTCTTTTTTGAGAACCTCGGCCAGATGTGCCTTCATCTTGGAGTGAGGAATATCTACACTCTCAAAACGAACCATGTTGGCATTTCGTATTCTCGTAAGCATGTCTGCGAGAGGATCGCTCATCGACATCTCTGAAACTCCTTATACTTATTTTGGAATCGCCGTCTTTTGGAATTCATCCCATCCACGCGATCTCCCGCGGGATTGATGTTTTACCAACTCGACTTAGTGACACCGGCAATTTCGCCCTTGTTGGCCAACATCCTGAAACAAATACGGCAGACACCGAATTTGCGCAGAAATGCGCGTGGCCGACCACAAAGCCCACAACGATTGTATCCCCGCACGGTAAATTTGGGTTTACGCAAACTTTTTGCAATAATCGATTTCTTAGCCAACTCGTCCTCCCTGGTCCTTATTTTCTAAAGGGCATACCAAGCGCCCTCAGAAGAAAACGACCCTCTTCATCGGTTTTGGCAGTTGTTGTGATAGTAATGTTCATACCCTTGATCTTATCGATCTTGTCGTAATCGATCTCGGGGAAAATTATATGCTCCTTGAGACCCATGGAAAAGTTGCCCCTTCCATCGAATCCCTTCGGCGATACCCCCCTGAAGTCACGCACACGGGGCAAGGAGATATTGATCAACTTATTCAGAAAGTCGAACATCATATCCTTGCGCAGGGTGACGCGACAGCCAATGGGCATTCCCTCACGAAGCTTGAATCCGGCGATGGACTTCTTGGCCTTGGTCACAACAGCCTTCTGTCCCGCCAGGAGGGTCATCTCCTGGGCGGCGCTCTCTATAATCTTCGAATTTTGTACGGCTTCGCCAAGGCCCATATTGAGCGTTACTTTGAGAAGTTTCGGCACTTCCATGATGTTCTTGTAGCCGAACTCCTTCATGAGCTGCGGGACGCACTCATTTTTATATACTTCCATTAAACCCGACATTGTTGCCTCCAAAAACCTCAAGCTACGTTCATTATGCCTTCGGCTCTATAGTTTCACCGCACTTCTTGCAAGTCCGCACCTTGGTGCCGTCATCTAAGATTTTCCGAGCGGGACGCACCGTCTTAGCACATTTGGGACAGATCAGTTTCACATTGGAAACATGAATCGGTGCCTCTTTCTCAATGATGCCACCCTGCTGGTTGACCATATTCGGCTTGGTATGCCGTTTGATCATATTGATCTTTTCGACCACGACCTTATCGGCATCCCGCAAGACCCGAATAACTTTACCGACCCGGCCCTTATCCTTTCCGGCAATAACTTCAACCTGGTCATTGGTCTTGATGTAATTGCGTCCACACTGCATCTATCTGCCTCTTTCATTATATATCCGACCACTCTTCACACGATGCTGAAGTGGGCGGAAGCGTTCTCTGTCAACCGCTTACCGTTACGGCTTAAGGTTACAGAACCTCCGGTGCCAACGAGATAATCTTCATAAAGCCTTTCAGGCGCAATTCGCGGGCAACAGGTCCAAAGATACGGGTACCTACGGGCTCTCCGTTGCCGCTGAGCAGAACGGCGGAGTTGTCGTCGAACCGTACCGAGGTGTCGTCGATTCGACGAATCTCCTTGGTGGTCCGGACGATAACCGCCTTCATCACATCGCCTTTCTTAACCTTGGCATTGGGGATCGCTTCCTTGACCGCGACGACGATGATATCGCCGACCCGGGCATAACGGCGCCGCGAACCACCCAGAACCCTGATGCACAAGACCTTCTTGCCGCCGGAGTTATCCGCGACGTTGAGTACGGTTTCAGTCTGTATCATTGTTTCACCTACTGACCAGCAGTCTGCTGATATCCTAAAACGGCCAAGAAAGTCACGTTAGCGCATCATGCGCTGACGTTCTGTACACCTGGCAGATATATTGATGGAATAGAGCTTCTAGAAATTTAACAAGTCGCCCTGGCTAACCAATCAGACAAGCTCCGCCTTCTCGACGATCTCAAGCAGACGCCACCGCTTATTCTTGCTCAACGGACGACATTCCTCGATCAATACCCGATCGCCGATATTGCACTGATTCTGCTGGTCATCTGCCATATACTTGACATGCCGACGCAGGGTTTTTCCGTACAGCTGATGACGGATAATACGCTCGGTGCGGACAACAATGCTCTTGTCCATTTTGTTGCTGACCACAACGCCGACACGCGTTTTCTGATTTTTGCTTTTCTCACTGCTCATCTGGTTGTCCCGTAAAATGGTCTTGTTTATTGAGCGTTCCGCCGTTCAGTCATGACGGTCTTCACTTTGGCAATATCCTTCCGCAGGCCGCTAAGGATTGCGGGATTTTCCAACGGTCTAATGGAATGCTGGAACTTGAGCTTGAACATCTCTTCGCCCAAATCACGGACCTTGCTGTCAAGCTCAGCATCACTCAACTCACGAATTTCTTTAATTTTCATAACGTTGTATCCTTGGTGATCACCTTGGTTGCAAAGGGAAGCTTCGCAGCGGCCAACTCAAGTGCCCGCACGGCCAAGCTTTCCTCAACACCAGACAATTCATACAAAATGCGACCCGGCTGAATCTTCGCTACCCAGTACTCCGGACTGCCCTTACCCTTACCCATCCGAGTCTCAGCGGGCTTCTTGGTGATGGGCTTATCGGGGAAGATCCTGATCCACATCTGCCCGCCACGTTTTACCTTTCTGTTGATGGCAATACGTGCGGCTTCGATCTGCTGCGCGGACATCTTGCCGCACTCCATGGCCTTCAATGCGAACTCACCGAAAGCGATTGCCGATCCGCCCTTGGCGGCTCCGGTCATCCGACCCTTGAACTGCTTACGATGTTTTACCTTCTTTGGACTGAGCATAACTTTCCCTCATCCTTGTTCGGATGCGCCTGTTTCTAAATAAAAAGGAGAGATACCACGTACGTGGAACACCTACCTATTCGGTTTCAACCCTGTCGGAGAGAACCTCACCCTTGAATATCCAAACCTTCACACCGATGATACCGAAGGTGGTCTTGGCCTCAGCCAAGCCGTATTCGATATCGGCCCGCAAGGTGTGCAGCGGCACACGGCCTTCACGAACCCATTCACGGCGGGCGATCTCTGCCCCCCCCAGCCGACCGGAGCAGGCAATCTTAATACCTTTTACTCCGAACTTCAAGGCCGTATTTACAGACTTTTTCATTGCCCGACGGAAAGCGACGCGACGCTCAAGCTGCTGCGCAATACTTTCGGCAACCAACTGGGCATCCGCCTCGGGCCGACGTACTTCCTGAATGTCAATGACACAGTTACGACCGATCAACTTGTCAAGATCCTGCTTCAGGGTCTCGATCTCCGCTCCCTTCTTGCCGATAACAATACCCGGCCGCGCGGTGAAGAGCTTCACCCGCACCTTATCGCCGGTACGGGCGATCTGGATCTTGGCTAATCCGGCATGGTTGAGACGTTGCTTTACATACTTCCGAAGTTTCTGATCCTCCAGGAAGAGTTTGGCATAGTCACGACCGGCATACCAGGTCGATTCCCATGTCCGAATGATATTAAGGCGTAAACCGATCGGATTGACTTTCTGGCCCAAAATCTCCCTCCATCAAACAAAATATAAAGAGTTTAAATCGAAACGTACTTTATCAAGCTTTCGTTGCGGCTTATCCTCGCCAAGCCGGAAAGGAAGCACGCACTTCGATATTTATTGCTCGTCAAGAACTATGGTAATGTGGCTCGAACGCTTCAGGATCCGCGTAGCCCGTCCCTGTGCCCTGGGGCTGATACGGCGCAGCATCGGCCCGCCGTCGATAAATATCTTCTTCACGAACAGGGTATCCACGTCGATCGACTCGCTCTGGCTGGCATTCGCCACCGCCGAGGAAACAACCTTTTCAATAATCCGTGCAGCCTTTTTCGGCATAAAACGCAGGGTGTTCAGAGCAGTTCCAACATCCTTGCCCCGGATCAGGTCGGCTACAAGCCGTGCCTTCTGCGGCGATATACGAATTTGTCTGGCAATGGCCTTAACTTCCATGGTCTCTTAGACTCCTTATCAGCTCAAGACAACGTCACTTATAACAGCGTCGTTTATTTCCTGCCTTTTTTGTCGGCGGAATGACCATAATAGGTGCGGGTCGGAGAAAACTCTCCAAGCTTATGCCCTACCATGTTTTCCGTAACGAACACGGGGATGAATTTCTTGCCGTTATGGACGGCAAAGGTCAACCCAACCATATCTGGGGAGATGTCGGAACGGCGTGACCATGTCTTGATCACCTTGCGGGAACTGTTTTCCTTAGCCGCCTCGACCTTCTTCATCAAATGTTCGTCAATGAACGGTCCTTTCTTTATCGAACGAGCCACTTTACATACCCCCTAGCTATGAACGCTTACGGACAATATCTTTATCAGACTGTTTGCGCTTCCGTGTCTTGTATCCCTTTGTCGGCACACCCCAAGGTGAACATGGATGACGACCACCGGAACTCTTGCCTTCACCACCGCCCATTGGGTGGTCAACCGGGTTCATGGCTACACCGCGGACGGAAGGGCGTTTGCCTTTCCAGCGGTTACGACCTGCCTTACCCAGCTTCTGGCTTTCATGCTCGCCGTTGCCGATCTGGCCGATACAGGCGCGGCACTTGCGATGGAAACGACGTACCTCGCCGGAAGGAAGCTTGACCAGAACATAGTCGCCTTCCTTGGCCATCAGTTGCGCGGAGACACCGGCGCTCCTGACCATCTGGGCGCCCTTGCCGATACGCATCTCGACGTTGTGAATTGAGCTACCAAGAGGCATGTTGCCCATCGGCAAACAGTTGCCGATCTTGATGTCTACGCTCTCACCGGCCTCAACCACGTCACCCACCTTGATGCCGTGAGGGGCAAGGATATAACATTTCTCGCCATCCGCATAATGCAGAAGGGCGATATTCGCGGAACGGTTGGGATCGTATTCGATGGTGGCGATTTTCGCCGGAATGTTTTCCTTATTCCGTTTAAAATCAATCACCCGATACTTGCGCTTGTGACCGCCGCCAAGATGCCTTGAGGTTACCCGGCCATTGTTGTTCCGGCCACCCGACTTGTTGAGGTTGCAGGTCAGACTCTTTTCAGGTCCCTTCTTTGACAATTCAGGATTGACAATCGAAACAAGCGTTCTTCTTCCTGGAGATGTCGGTTTATAGGTCTTAATTGCCATTTCAAACCCCGATTTCTATTTGGCTCTTTACTTTGAATCTATTCAGTCAATATGGAACTAACGATCAGACGCCCTCGAGGAAATCGATACTGTGTCCCTCGGCCAGCGTCACTACCGCCTTCTTCCAATCGGATGTACGACCAACGGTACGGCCCATCCGCTTCTGCTTGCCGGTCATGTTTAAGGTGCGAACCTTGTCGACCTTGACCTTGAACAGTTTTTCGACGGCCTGCTTGATCTCGATCTTGTTTGCACGAGGATCAACCTTCATCACCACCTGATTGTGCATTTCCTGCAAGGAGGTACCTTTCTCGGTGAGACAAGGTTTTTTGATGATTGTATAGACATCATTCATGACAGCAACCTCTTTTCAATTTCACCGACACAGGGCTTCAAAAGCACCAGGTGTTTGAAGTTAAGGATATCATAAACATTCACCCCGGCCGTCGGCAGCACCTTGAAGCCTGCCACGTTCCGCGCGGAGCGAACCAGATTCTCGTTGCCTTCGGCGACTACGATCAAAGCGTTATCGATCTCAAGCTTCTCCATGACGCTGACAAAGTTCTTGGTCTTGATCGCCTCCATCTGGAAATCGTCGAGAACCACCAGATTCTCCTCTCCAAAACGGGCACTCAAAGCCATCTTCAGACCAAGACGACGTACCTTTTTCGGCAGTTTGTAGCTGTAATCGCGAGGCTTGGGTCCAAAGATAACGCCACCCCCACGCCACAACGGAGAGGTCACGGATCCGGAACGAGCCCGGCCGGTGCCCTTCTGCTTCCAGGGCTTCTTGCCGGTACCGGCGACCTCGGTGCGGGTCTTGGTGCAGGCGTTGCCGGAGCGGCGATTGGCACGTTGCATCCGAACAACGTCATGCAGGATGTGAGGATTCACCTCAACCCCGAAGACGGCGTCGTTGAGTTCGACCTCGCCTATTTTTTCCTTCTTTATATTATAAACTGTTGCTACTGCCATAAAATGGTCCCCCAAACGATAAACTCTTGGTCTTCCGCCTGACTATTTAGAAAAGATCTGCAAAACGGTGGCGCCGGAACCCGGTACGGGTCCCTTGACCAGCAGCACATTCTGCTCGGGTCGAATATCCATCACCAGGGCGCTTTTCTTGGTAACCAATTGGTTGCCCATCTGCCCAGGCATCTTCCGACCCTTGATTACGCGGCTCGGCCAGGCGCTGCAGCCGATGGAGCCGGGTGCCCGATGAAACATGGAACCATGGGTGGCGCGGCCGCCCTTGAATCCATGACGCTTGATAACACCCTGAAAACCGCGGCCTTTCGACTGACCGCTGATGTCAACAAGATCACCTACCTTGAAGATATCGGTAATCTGAATTTCCTGACCAACCTCGTACTGGTCAATATTGGCAACCCGGAATTCCTTGATGTGGTAAAACCCGCCCTTGCCGGCCGCCTTGGCATGTCCGGCTTCCGGCTTCGTCATCCGGGATTCCTTCTTGCTGCCGAATCCGACCTGAATGGCGGCATAGCCGTCCTTAGCCTCGGTCTTTTTTTGAAGCACTACGCAAGGACCAGCCTCAATGATGGTAACCCCGACGGCCTTACCTTCAACCGTGTAGACCCGGGTCATCCCGATCTTTTTTCCTAACAATCCCATCGTCTTAGGCATCTTGTTAACCCAATTCCTTTTTGTATCATATAAAAGTCGACCTTCAACCCATGCCGGGGAAAGCCGACTTTCTCGACTTCACACTGTCTGACTGCTTCTTACAGCTTGATCTCCACATCAACGCCGGCGGACAACTCCAGCTTCATCAATGCATCGATGGTCTGCTGGGTCGGCTCCAGGATATCGAGCAGACGACGATGCGTACGCATCTCAAACTGCTCCCTGGATTTCTTATCAACATGCGGTGAACGGAGTACACAGTATTTATTGATTGATGTCGGCAACGGGATCGGCCCGGCTACGCTTGCGCCGGTACGTTTCGCCGTTTCCACAATCTCAAGGGTGGACTGATCAAGCAGTTTATGATCGTAGCCCTTGAGTCTGATGCGAATCTTTTGAGTCGGAATCATGACCGTTCAACCTTATTCGATGATTTCGTGGATTACGCCGGCGCCTACGGTCCGGCCACCTTCGCGAATTGCGAAACGAAGCTCTTTCTCCATGGCGATCGGGGTGATCAGTTCGCCATTGATGGTGA
>JAOUHH010000170.1 GCA_029865195.1 Desulfobulbaceae bacterium | reverse complement strand
CAGGCCGCCGCCCCACTGGCTGATTGCCATGTGCTTTTGGTGAATCCCGGTTTTCCGGTTTCCACAAAATGGGTCTTTGAGACGTATGGAGAGCAGGTTGCCGGTCGATTGCGCGATGGAAATGGTTCTGAACCGCCCCCGCAGGCGCAAACTGATAATTTAGCGTTGACAACAGGGGGTAATCCATATATCTTAGGCCGCGAAAAAGATCGTACTATCAAGATCGAACAGTGCCTGCCCGGTGGAAAAACCCCGCTTTACAATGACCTCGAAGCGGTAACGGTCAAGAGATACCCCGAACTCGGCGACATCAAGAAGCGCTTGCTTGACGATGGTGCCAGGGGGGCATTGATGTCCGGCAGTGGGCCGACGGTATTCGGTCTATTCGATGATGAACAGCAGGCCAGGGCGAGCTATACGTATTTTACGGCCCAATACGGTGAGAACGTGTTTCTCACTAAGCCCCTGCAGGACGGATAACTGTTTGAGTTGGGCCGTCGTCAAGCGGTAAGACACAAGACTTTGACTCTTGCATTCGGAGGTTCGAATCCTCCCGGCCCAGCCATTTTTTCAAAGAGCCTTTGCTGGCCTTAGCCACCGCCAGCTGCATACATAAACGTACACATAATCGGACAGGAACGATGCCGAACAGGATGCAGATATTTTCGGGAAATGCAAACCCCGAACTGGCGCGCGATATATGCAAGCACCTTAATATCCCGTTGTCAAAGGCCGAGGTGCGCACCTTCAGCGATGGTGAGATTTTCGTCGAGATAGGCGAAAACGTGCGGGGCAGCGATGTCTTTGTGATTCAGCCCACCTGCCCGCCGGTCAACGATCACCTGATGGAACTGGTGATCATGGTCGATGCCCTGCGCCGTGCCTCAGCCCGTCGGATTACTGCGGTGCTGCCTTATTACGGCTATGCACGTCAGGATCGGAAGGTGGCCCCACGGGTGCCCATTACCGCCAAGGTTGTTGCTGAGATGCTGATGGTGGTCGGGGTCAGACGCGTATTGACCATGGATCTCCATGCCGGTCAGATCCAGGGATTTTTCAATATTCCGGTGGACAACCTGTATGCGGCGCCGGTATTGCTTAACTATATCGGCAACAAGTTTCCCGAAAACGTGGTAATGGTTTCCCCCGACGCCGGAGGCGTTGAGCGTACCCGCGCCTTTGCCAAGCGTCTCAACAACGCGCAACTGGCAATCATCGATAAGCGTCGCGCCCGGGCCAACGAATGTCAGGCCATGAACGTCATCGGCGACGTGAAAGGCAAGGTTGCCGTTCTGCTCGACGATATGGTCGACACCGCCGGGACCCTCTGTTCCGGTGCCGATATGTTGATTGAAGCAGGGGCGACTGAGGTACACGCCTGTTGTTCGCACGGGGTTCTTTCCGGACCGGCCATTGAACGGTTGGAAAAATCCAAAATCAGCAGCCTGGTCATCACCGACAGTATCCCTTTACGCGGGGCGGCCAAGGAATGTTCGAAAATCAAGGTATTGACCGTTTCCGGATTGCTGGGTGATGCCATCGGCTGCATCCACAACGAAGATTCGGTCAGTTCGTTATTTGTGTAAATAGTACAACAAACGACCGGGGAACGCCGACGATGTCGTTGGGCGACCCCAAATCGATACAGATTACCTGAGGAGGACGGTTAGAGATGTTAAAGATTGATATGGCCGCACAGACGCGGAAGACTTTTGGCAAGGGCGCGGCACGTACCATCCGTCGGGCTGGGAAGACCCCGGCCGTATTGTATGGTCCGAAGACCGAGCCGGTAGCCCTTGAGTTGAACACCAAGGATTTTACCAAGGGATTGTTGTTTATTAACCGTCGTAATGCCGTTGTAAGCCTGAACGTTGACGATGGCTCCGTGACCCGCCACGTCATGGTGAAGGAAATTCAGGCAGATCCCATTCAGGATACTCTTGTCCATGCGGATTTCTTGGAGATTTCCTTGGATGCGGAGATGACCCTGACCGTGCCCCTGAAGTTTATCGGCAAGGCCAAAGGCGTTGATCTCGGTGGCGATATCACTACCCCCATCGCCTCTGTGCGTTTGGCTGGCAAACCTCTGGATATCCCCGATTTTGTCGAGGTTGACGTGACTCCTTTGGGTATCGGCGCCAGCATGAGTTGTGCGGAGTTGGTCTTTCCTGCCGGGGTTAAGTTGGTTTCCGACGGCACCAAGGTGTGTGCAGCCGTGACCGCACCCACCGTAGCGGCAGCTGCCGCCGATGAGCCTGCTGGCAAGAAAGGCAAAAAATAAATTCTAATCAGCGCTTCGCGACACCAGATCGAGCCGGAAGGGATATTCCTTTTCGGCTCTTTTTTTTTCAGGAGGAATGTGCATGCACCTCGTTGTCGGCCTGGGCAATCCAGGCCAAGATTATGCCAGGACCCGTCACAACGTAGGCTTTATGTTTCTTGATTATCTGGCTGATCGTCACAACGCAACCTTTGTCGGTTCAAAATGGCAGGCGCAGACCGCAACTCTGCGATTGTCCGGCGAAATGTTGACCCTGGTCAAGCCTGAAACCTATATGAACAGAAGCGGTTTGTCCGTGAGCCGGATTGCCGCCTACTATAAGGTCGCCACGGAAAGGATCATTGTCGTGCATGACGATCTCGACCTGCCGGTGGGACGCATGAAGTTGATGAATGATCGTGGCGCCGGCGGGCATAACGGCATCCGTTCATTGATTGAGCATCTTGCCTCAAAGGAGTTCCCGCGGTTCAAGATCGGTATCGGTCGACCTCAGGATAAGACGCCGGTGGAGAAATATGTGCTGGCAAATTTTATCGCCGAAGAATTTACGCAGACTTCCGAGATGTTCCCGGCCGTTGAAAAAGGGCTGTGTTTGCTTCTTGAAAAAGGGGTCCTGGCGGCCATGAATCAAGTTAATACACGCGCTTAAAACCAAGCCTGGCCTGCCTTTGCCGGCGCTGTTTCTCCATTCCTTGCCGTCGTCTTTGAAAAAATAGCCAATGTATGTTATAGTGAAAAATCATTCCGTGAATAATTGCGTAATGAAAAGACATGCAATCGAGCTGGGGCCATCTGAACTTGACCCTAAAACCAAGGGAAGGGGGTAATCCTGTGTTTAATGTTGGCGATATGGCGGTATATCCTGCCCACGGCGTTGGGCTTATTGAGGCCATCGAAGATAGAAAGGTCGGCGAGAATGCACAATCATTTTATGTAATGCGCATCGTTGAATCGAGCATGGTCATCATGATACCCACCGCGAACAGTAAAAGCGTTGGGTTGCGGACCATAATCCCGGCCAAGGATGTCGAAAAGGTGTTCAAGATTTTGAAAAAACGCGATACCGAGATGTCTGCCCAGCCTTGGAATCAGCGATACCGCGAGTATATGGAAAAAATCAAAACAGGCTCCGTTTTCGAGATCGCATCGGTGTTGCGGGATCTCTATTTGTTGCGCGAGGACAAGGCGTTATCCTTTGGCGAAAGAAAGATGCTTGATACCGCCAAGGGGCTACTGGTTAAGGAGATCGCCTTGGCCAACGCCAGTAAAGAGGGCCTCGTTGAGCAAAAGATTGAAAAAATTTTCGCCGAGGTGCCGGCCGCCAGTTGATTGAAAAAAAATCTTTTTTCTTCAAAAACTGATTGCCCGGTGTATTGTCGGTCAATCAGTTTTTTTTTATCCTTTCGTTTTCTCATTTGGTCCATCCAGCTCTTGCCATGAAAAGCCCCGACGACAAGCAGCCTTTATCCAGCGACGCCCCCACGGAACTGCAATTTCTTGTCTCATCACGGCACCAGGGGCAGCGGCTTGATATGTATCTTGCCGCTCAGGCGGAATTGTCCCAATACACCCGTTCCGGTTTGCAGGGGCTTGTCAGGGATGGGCTGATTCGTGTCAACGGCGATCTGCGTAAAACAGGTTATCGGATGCATGCCGCTGATCGGGTCACGGTCATCATTCCGCCACTCGTGCCAAGCGAACTGGTGCCGGAAGAGGTTCCCTTTGTCGTGCTTTACGAAGATGAAGATCTGGTGGTTCTCTCCAAGCCGCCAGGAGTCGTCGTTCATCCTGCCTGTGGGCATCATCAAGGCACTCTGGTGCATGGCCTGCTTCATCATTGCGATAATCTTTCCGGTATTTCCGGTGAAGAGCGGCCCGGTATCGTCCACCGCCTCGATAAGGATACCTCCGGGGCGATGGTGGTCGCCAAAAACGATCTGGCCCATCATGGCCTGATCGAACAGTTTAAGGCCCGTACGATCAAAAAACAGTACCGCGCCTTGCTTGCCTCTCGCCTTGCGCCGCTTTCCGGACGTGTTGATCGCCCTATCGGCCGGCACCCTGTGCATCGGAAAAAGATGGCCGTCAGAACAAATGACGGCCGCGAAGCGCGAACGTCCTGGCAGGTGCGCGAAGAGTTTGCCGCTCCCTTCACCTTTGTTGAGCTCGGCCTGGAAACAGGGCGAACGCATCAGATTCGTGTCCATATGGCCTCACTCGGTTGCCCGGTGGCCGGGGACTATCTGTACGGCAAGCCCACCCCTTACGACACCGAACTGGGTATTGTGCGGCAGTGCTTGCATTCCTATGCCATTACCTTCACGCATCCGCGCAGCGGCGAGCCGCTTCACTGTGTTGCGCCCCTGTGGCCTGATATCGTAGCGGTTCTCGAAAAATTACGGGCGGGTGGCGCTCATGAGCACGATTGACCGTTTGCCGTCTTCTCGCCTAAAGCCTGTCGGGCTTACCGGCGGGATTGGGTCCGGGAAAAGTTCGGTTGCCCGTTACTGCGCCCGCAGATTCGGGCTGGAAATCATTGACGCCGACCGGGTGTGTCGGCACCTCCTTGACCCAGGTGGAGGCGGTTACGAACCCTTCATCTCCTCCTTTGGCCGCGATTATCTTGCCGCAGACGGCGGTATCGACCGGCAAAGGTTGCGGCTTGATATCTTTCGCGATCATAAGCTTCGGCAACGCCTCAACGATTTCATGCATCCCCTTGCTCGCCATGAGATCGAAAACATGGTTGCCCGGGCCGTGGAGCCGCGGCGCTGTCTGGTTGAGGTTCCCTTGCTCTATGAGGCGGGTTGGGAGAATGATTTTTCAGCGGTGGTGGTCGTGTATGCAACCGACAGCCGATGCTTGGCGCGCCTGATGCAGCGGGATCAACTCAGCCGTGATCAGGCGGCAGACGCCATTGCCGCACAGTTGCCGCTCAAGGAAAAGGCGCTTCGCGCCGATCATGTCATCGACAACAGCGGCTGCTGGCAGGACACCTGTTTGCAGATCTTGCATCTGGGAAAAATTTTATGGGCGGCGGAGGGATGATGATTGACGATCAGCCTTGGTCGTGGCTTTTTTTGATAAAATAGTGAATAGCTGATTTAATGAAAAAAACTATTGACTTCATAATTTGAACTCAATAGTATTGCATCAATCCTAAGCACTGTAGACGAAGCAGGTGCTTCCTTCCTTTTTTTTATATTTGAAAACCATCACAATAATCCCGAAACGGTAAAACTATAAAATTTTTTTGAATGAACTTGTTTTGGCCTTTTGCCAAAACGATGTATGGACCGACCTAACAGGTCATGGCGCCTCTGCTTAAGCAGGGAAACTGCCCCATACCTTCTGATTTTTTCCTTATCAAACCATAGCCTTATTGCAGTCGTATAATTAAGGACGATAAGACTCTGCCATAATCCTTATCCGACAACTTGATCACGAGTACGCCACACGCCTGGACGAAGTGGCGATTAACCCCCCTGATTTTGCCGTGGTTGTCACCTCCGGGTTGATGACCGCAACGTTAAATGCCTTTCCGAGGAGAATCCGTCTGCATGAACCATGCTGAACTGAAATTAAAAAAGATCAACGAGCTCACCAAGATGGCCAACAGCCTCTCCATCGAGGGGGTCAGCGGCATGCGGAAGCAGGAGCTGATTTTCGCCATCCTCAAGGCTCAGGCCGCCAAGGAGACAGAGAAGAACGGCAACGTTCGCGGCAGCGGCGTATTGGAGGTTCTCCCGGACGGATTTGGCTTTCTGCGGGCGCCGGACTATAACTATTTGCCCGGCCCTGATGATATCTATGTCTCTCCCTCGCAGATCCGCCGCTTTAACCTTCGAACCGGGGATACGGTCGAAGGGCCGGTGCGTTCACCCAAGGAGGGCGAACGTTATTTTGCCCTGCTCAAGGTTGACAGCGTCAACTTCGAATCCCCGGAAGTCGCCCGAGATAAAACCCTCTTTGACAACCTCACCCCCCTGCATCCCAACGAGCGCATCAAGCTTGAGCGAGACCCG
>JAOUHH010000368.1 GCA_029865195.1 Desulfobulbaceae bacterium | reverse complement strand
TCACGTTGGCCCGTAAGCCCGGCGGGCGTTCATCATGTCAACGGTCTGCTCGACCATGTTGACATTGGGCATCTTGACAACGCCGTTGGCGTCGGCATCGGGATGCGACGGGTCATACACCTCCCGAAACGGCGCCTTGTCTTCCACCACCTTGACCACCTCAACCTGCCGCAGCCGCTCGTGACTCGACTGCAAGGTATCCTGAAAGGATTTCTCCAACGGGGTGGCGGCAAAAACCACCGACTTGGCCCGATAGGGCCCGCCCTCGATGGTTCTGGTGGTGTTGGCGTTGGCCATATTCATGGCCGTGATATTAAGCCTGGTGCGCTCGGCCTTCAAGGCGGAGCCGCTAATCTGCATCGCGGTCAGGATATCCATTTATTATTTCCCTCCCTCGTCAATGGCGTAGCGCAGTGACTCGAATTTCTTGGTCACGATCCTGGTCGCCACCTGATACATCAACTGGTTCTCGGCAAGCTTGCCCATCTCCTCATCGAGATCCACCGGCCGCTCCGCCTCGGAAAAGGTGCTGGCCTTGCTGAACTCCAGAGGATCGAGGGCTATATGCTTGGCATTGGTCCGCGTCAACTCCCCCTGCCCGGTGGCAATACTCTCCATCACCTTGGCGAACGAGAAATCCTTGACCTTGTAGCCGGGGGTTTCCATGTTGGCGATGTTGGATTGGATCAACCCTTGCCGTTCCATACGGAGATCAAGCGATCTCGCCGTGGTCGCCATTACTCCCCCAAACAGTTTGTTCGTCAGCATTGCATCCTCCTGATTCAATTGGTCTCATGCCCTGACCAAATTTACATGCAAAGACAATGCCAGAACAACCACTACCCCGTGCAGGACAACAACACCGCCGGCAATTCCCCACAACCAAAGTCACCGGCAAACCTTCCTCAAATCCTTACCATACAAGGGCCGCACGGACAACAGAAAGAGCGCGCGGCACGGTCAGGAGAGATGCCCCTGATCCCGATATTCCTGCAGCTTGTTGCGCAGCGTCCGGACACTGATCCCCAAGATATGGGCGGCATGGGTACGATTATCGTCAGTTTTCCGAAGGGCCTGCATGATCATTTGACGCTCGACATCCCTGAGGCTCAACACCTCGCCGGAACCTTCGCCGACAAGCGGCACCACATCTTCCCCGCCAACCGCGGACGCCACCGCGCCTGCCTGCGGCATCTCCACGTCATCCCAGAAATCCCAGGGCTCCAACTCATCGCCAACCGAAAGCAGCACCGCCCGCTCCACCAGGTTTTCCATCTCCCGGACATTGCCGGGCCACGGATTGGCGAGAAAAAGCTCCATCGATTTTTTTGAAAGCTTCTTCAACGGCTTGCCGTAGCGCGCCGCGTATTTTTCCACGAAATAGGCGGCCAGCAACGGGATATCGGTGGGCCGCTCCCGCAGGGGCGGCAGACGCAGGGGGATGACATTCAACCGGTAATAGAGATCCTGCCGAAACTCACCGGCGGCAGCCGCCTCCTTCAGATCGCGGTTGGTGGTGGCAAGAACGTGCACATCCACCTTGGTGGGCGCCTTGCCGCCGAGGCGGTCCACCTCTTCCTCCTGCAAGACCCGCAACAGCTTCGCCTGCAAATGCAAAGGGACCTCGCCGATCTCGTCAAGCAGCAGGGTGCCGCCGTCCGCCAACTCGAACTTGCCCTTCTTGGTGGCGATGGCGCCGGTAAACGCCCCCTTCTCATGCCCGAACAACTCGCTTTCGAGCAGCCCCTCCGGCAGGGCGGCGCAGTTCAAGGCGACAAACGGCGCATCCCGCCGGTCGCTCTGCTCGTGGATATAGCGGGCAAAGACCTCCTTACCGGTGCCGGACTCGCCAAGGATCAGCACCGTCGCCTTGCTGGAGGCCACGCTCTTGGCCTTGGCGAGCAATTTCAACAGCTGCGGATCCTGACCGATCACCGGCCGGGACGTCGCCGCCCTCTCGGCAGCGGCATTCCGCGCCCGGCTATCAACCGGCTCCGGCATCGGCAACGGCGCGCCAGCGGCAAACACCCGTGCCACCGTCGCCTCGATCACCTCCACCGAAAACGGCTTGATGATA
>JAOUHH010000169.1 GCA_029865195.1 Desulfobulbaceae bacterium | reverse complement strand
CGGCACACCTTGACCCTCTCCGAAACGGCCCACCGCCCCACCGAGACCCTTGCCGATATCGCCGCCGCCAAGCATGTCGAATGCACCGACTGCCACAACCCCCATGCCGCCGGGCACACCAAGCACACCAAGGGCATCGTGGGTGGCAACGCGATCGTGACCAACTCAAGCCCGCTGTACAAGGCCACCGGCATCGTCCCAACCTACACCGGCATCGATCCCAATTGGGGCAACAACACCATCGAATATGGCTCCTACAGCGCCATCCAGGCCGTCGACAAGGAATACCAGATCTGCTTCAAGTGCCACACCCGGGCCAATCTCAATGTTGAAAGCTGGGGCACCACCCCCCCCGCCTCATACGCCTGGACCGACGTCGGCATGGAGTTCAACCCGCTCAACAAGTCGCATCATCCAGTCGTTTCCGCCCTCACCGGCTCCGGTTCCAGCAAACTGACCGCCACCCAACTGAGCACCCCATGGGCCGCCAACGCCGGCACCCAGACCATGTACTGTACCGACTGCCACGAGAGTGACTCAACCATAGCCGGTCCGCACGGTTCGGCGACAAAGTGGATACTCGCCGGCACCAACAAGGCCTGGCCGTATACCCTTAAAAGCAAGAATGGCCGCAACGATACAACGGTATACAGAACACTGGACACAATGGAGAGCGACCTCGGCACCGAGGAAGGCCTGTTCTGCCGGAATTGCCATCCGAACACCAAAAGTTCAAGCATCAACTCCGCCCATAGCAGGACAAACCATACGACCACTAAATGTGTCGACTGCCACATCCGGATTCCGCATGGGGGAAGGGTCTCTCGCCTGATCGCCGCCGACAACAGCGACACCTACACCATGCCGGCCCGCTATACCTCTGATGGCGCCGGACTCAACACCGGCGGCACCAATGTCCCCTACGTGAAAGAATTCATCAAGGCGGCGTCTGGCGCCGGCTACAATGCCGTCAATTGCACCACAAGCAGCGGCTGCACCGGCGGCTCCGGACATACAACAACCTCCAACGGCGGCGAAGAGTGGTAGCAGCGAAACAGAACTGCGCCGTCACCTTTTCATGCCCCTGACCAAGCCCTTCACCGTTTCCCGGTGACCCGGCACGCCCCCGCCTATGCGATTTTCTCCAAAACATCTTCTCACCGCTCCCAAAACCGTTGTTGGCCTGCTGCTGCTGCTGCTCTGTTCCGTTATCCTCTCCACCGTTATTCCGCAAGAGTTCAGCACCCCGGCGTCAAGTTTAGCACTCTGGCGGGAAGCACATCCTTTCTGGCAGCCAATCATCCAAAAATTTGCCCTGGACCGACTGTTTACCTCTCCGTGGTTTGCCGGCCTCCTTTTTCTTCTGCTGATCTCCCTGGCCGTCACCACCTATGACCAAGTACAGGTTTCATATAAAAAGATGTTTGATGGAAATATCCGGCATCGCCAGGAAGGGAGCACGTTGGCCGCAACCGCTGAGCAGTTTGAGGTGTTCTCGCATGAAAAGACGATAGCCTCTGCCCTCAAAGAGGCGGGGTACTACAAAATAGGCAGAAAAGATACTGCCGACAGATTCCTGAAACACCCTTGGGGATACTGGGGCCTGCCCCTTCTCCATCTTGGTCTTTTTGTAACCATTGCCGCCGCTCTTCTCCTGGTCGCAACCCAAAAGGAAGGCGTACTTCGCCTCTCGGAAAAGGAGACACACACCCCAACCAACCCTTGGCTGTATGAAGATTACGGTCTCTTCGCCAAATCGTTTATCCTGCCCGTCGCCGTTCGCCTTGAGAGCGTTGTCCCAGAATTCTGGAGCGAGGGCGGCCTCAAAAATATCTCCAGCAACCTGGTTTTTATTGAGCCCTCAGGACAGACCACCGAGATGACAACCAGCACCGGGTCCATCCTGCAATACAATGGGCTCCGCATCTACCAGGAAAACGAATTCGGCACCAATTTTCACCTGCTGCTCACCGACCGCGCCGGCAACAAAGGCATAGTTGTTCTGGATATTGCAAGCCCGACCACACTTGACAAGGCGAGTTACGGCAACTTCGACTTCCAAGAGATCCCCTATCATATCAAAGCGAAATACTATGCCGACGCCGCAGGGAAAACCTTGTCCGGCAACAATCCCTTGCTGGTTATACGCCTGCTTGCCGGCAACGAGGTGCGCGGCGAGCTCTCCCTGCGCAGAGGTGAAAGCGGCCCCCTCGGCCCTTACGAGGCAAAACTCGTAGAGATTACCCGCTGGACAGGGCTCATCTTCTGGGAGAAGACCGGCATGCCCGGCATTTTTGGGGGTATTTTCATTTTCTCCTTGGGTAGCCTGCTCTACTATTTTACAATCCCCCGAGAGATGTATTGCCAAAAGCTTGGCAACGGCTACCGCCTGTCCTGGAGATGTTCCAGGTTCCGGGATCACTACCGGGAAGAATATCGTGCCCTCCGGGAACGCCTGCAAGGAACGGAAAGATCATGAACAACGCATTTACCATCCTCACCGGCATGCACTGGCTGGCGGTTCTTCTCTATGTGGTCGCCACCGTCGGCAACACCTGGGGGATCATCTTTCAGAGGGAGCGGACCGAACGTGCTGCATACCGGCTGGTTTTCATCGGCTTGCTTGTCCACGGCGTAGCCCTGCTTCTCTGGTGGTACATGGTTGGTCATGGCCCCTATCTGGCCCGTTATGAAATCCTTTCTTCCCTTGCCTGGGGGACGATGCTCACCTTCATCGTCTTCAGCAAACCCTTTCCCGCCATCCGCCCGGCCAGCCTGCTGGTTTTCCCATCGGTCCTCCTGTTGATCGGCCTCGGCATCTTCTTCAACCCGGCCGTTAAAGAGCTGCCCCCGACCTTCCGGGGCATCTGGCTGGTGCTGCATGTGGTCTTTTACATGATCTCGCTGGCGACCATCATCATCGCCCTGGCCCTTTCCCTTGGCTATATCCAGAAAAAAAGGACCAATCTCGCCTGGGTCGAACGGCTCCCCGCCCCGGCCACCATTGACCTGCTCGCATACCGCTTCACCGGTTTCGGCTTTGTCTTCTGGTCCATCGCCATGCTCACCGGCGCGGTATGGGCCTATCAATCCTGGGGTCGCTTCTGGGGTTGGGATCCCGTGGAAACCTGGTCGCTGATCACCTGGGGCGGGTTCGGCATCTACCTGCACCTGCGCCGGTTTTTCGGCCTCCAGGGCGAAAAGGCGGCGGCGCTGCTCATCATCTGCTTTCTGCTCTCCATAGCCTCGCTGTTTTTCGTGCCGCTGCTTGAATCTTCAATCCATTCGGAATATTTCCGATGAAATTATTTCCATCCCTCCTGGCCGTTTCCCTGCTCCTTGTCGCTAGCGGCTGCGACCAGCAGCCGCCATCGCCTCCCGCCGACAGCCGACAGCCCGCCATTGAGGCTGCCGTCACCTGGTATGATGCGCTCCTTGCCGACGGCTACCGGAGCCTCAACATGAGCGCCCTTGAGCAGGTCGCCACGCCGGAAGTCGCCAGCAAGGCGTATTACCATATGGCGGCCATCGGCGAGGCCGGGGTCAAAATGGACTCGCAACTCGGCACGATCACCTTCGAGCCGCTCAAGGAGATCGCCCCAAACACCGTCACCATTCCGGCGGAAGAGAATTGGCAATATATCTACTGGGAGATCAAGACCGGCAAACGTCTCTTTGAGAACTCGGTGCTGTACAGGCTGATCTACACCCTCGAACACACCAACGGGAAATGGCTGGTGAACAACATAGCCGTGCAATCAACCAAGGAAAGCAAGGACTCAAGCTTTATCTTCCAGCGGCCACCGGATCAGCCGCCGGGCGGGGGAAAATAATGTCCCGACTAGGAATCGGGCCACTCCTGGCGTCCTTATCAATATGCTATTTTCTCACCACGGTGGCCCTTTCCCTGTCTTATCAGCCCGTCTTTCATCTTTTTGGGCTGTCCGATACCCTGCGGATCGGCATCGCCACCGGTTTTATCTCTTTGGGGATTGCACTCTATGTCGCCGGTGTCCACGCCATGCTGCGGGCCTACCGTGACAACAGGCTCTGCACCACGGGCGTCTTCGCCCTCTGCCGTCACCCCATCTATGCGGCGTGGATCTGTTTTCTCGTGCCGGGCATGGCTTTCTTCACAAACTCATGGCTCAGTTTCACCACCCCGCTGGTCATGTATGTCCTCTTCAGGATGCTGATCCGCAAAGAAGACCGTTCTTTACGAGAACGCTTCGGCGCCGAATATCTGCACTACAGAAAAAAAACCCCGGAACTATTGCCGCTTGGACGGGTCAAAAAGGCAAAGGGGTAAACCGTATGCCCCATTCGCCGAAACCACCAACAACAATCCACGCAAGGCATACCGATATCCATGTTATTTAAAACCGCCCTGCCCCCCCAATACGCCCTCGACTCGGATTTTGTCGCCGAACTCGACGAAGAGATCCTTGCCTTTATCGACAAGGGTCTCGCGTATCACGACGAGGGTGCCTTCAACCGCATTGCGCTCAAGGAGTTCGAACTCCAGTTCCACACCATCCCGCCCTACCGGGAATATTGCCTCCACAAAGGAATCACCCCGGAGCAGGCCCGGAAGTGGCAGGATATTCCGGCCGTGCCCTCCAAGGCCTTCAAGGACTTCGTGCTGGCCTCCTTTCCGGTGGAAAAGGCCGAACATGCCTACTTCACCAGCGGCACCACCAACCCGCTCAAGAAAGGCAAGATATACCGCGACCCGGCGGCGGTGAAGCTCATCAATGCCGCCAACGGGTCGTTGACCAGGAGATACGTCTTCCCCGACCAGGAACGGATGAAGATCCTGCTGATGACCCCCTCGCCGCAAATGGCGCCCGGCATCGGCATGGCGGTTGGCCTTGAGCGGGTGCGAAGCCAGTTCGGCACCCCGGAAAGCGATTACCTGATTTCATTTGGCGGCCTCAATCTCGAACTCATGGTACAATCATTGATCGACGCGGAGGCAACCGGCGCGCCTTTAGCCCTGATCGGCAGCACGCCGGGGTTTATCTTTTTCTTCAAGGCCTGCCAACGCGACCGGATCAGCTTTAAACTGCCCCATGGGAGCCGGATCTGCGACGGCGGCGGCTATATGGGCCAGTTTGGCGAATGCTCCAAGGAAGAGTACTTTGCGATGTGCCGCGACATCCTTGGCGTTCCTGAGCATCACTGCATCAATGTTCTCGGCATGGGCGAGGTCAGCACCAACTTTTTCGACAGCACCCTGGATGATCATCTGGCCGGGCGGGAGTCCAGCCGCCACAAGATCATCCCGCCCTGGACCAGAACCGAGGTGGTCGATGTCGACAACTTTGCACGACTGCCCGTGGGGGAAATCGGCCTGCTCAAACATTACGACCTGGCCAACCGGAGCATGGTGGTGGCGGTGCAGACCGACAATCTGGGTTTCGAGACCGCAGGCGGCTTTGAGATTGTCGGCCGCTGGAAAAAGCGACCGGGCAAACTTGACGCGGAAGAGATCAGAGGCTCCCATGGCGGCAAGATCATGAACCAGATGATCGACCTCCTGCTCAAGAGAAACCTCAAGAAACTCGGGCGGTTGTACGAAAAACTTTCGCGGCGGCCGGATACGAAATGAGTTTATTCAGCTTTCTGAAACCAAAAAAAATCGACGACGAACTGGTCGGCACCGACGAAAAGGTCTGCAGTTGCTCGGTGAGGATCGCCGACATCCTGCAACAATCCACCGAGGCCCGCGACGCAGAGGGCAACATCCGCCAAACCCTGCGCCGCCTCAAGGCCCAACCATCACCCAACGAACCGCAATCGGAATGAAGGCCTGGATTTATCTCATCAACAACTTCGCGCATGACCTCTTTACCGGGATCTGGTTCGGCTGTTTTGTCGGCCTTTACACCTGCCACGCCCAAGTAAGCCGGCTCGCGCAGCCGTCGGCGGCGGTCACGGCCTTTGCCGTCGAACTCCAAGGCCGATTTTTTTGGCTCGGGACAATCTCACTTGCCCTGGTCATGGTCACCGGTCTGGTCCGGTTCCTCTATCGGCGGGAGTGGGACAAGATGGAAGATCCGGGCAAACTCAAGAAACCGATCCTGATCGTTAAACACGCCATGCTGGGAACCGCCTTTCTCGCCGGCAGCGCCTGTGCCTATCTCTGGACGTTCTCATCATGACCCTGAAACGCATCGCCCTTATCACCCCGCCCTACCACTCCGGCGTCGTCGAATCCGCCGGCACCTGGCTGAACCTTGGCTTTGTCTATATCGCCGGCGCCTTGCGCGCGGCGGGCTACGAGGTGGATTATTACGATGCCATGGCCCACTGGCATGAATGGCCGCAAATCCGTGAGCGGATCACGGACTTCGCGCCCGACGTGGTTGCGACCACCGCCTTCACCCCCTGCATCGTCGACGGGGTGGAACTGCTGCGGC
>JAOUHH010000168.1 GCA_029865195.1 Desulfobulbaceae bacterium | reverse complement strand
TACCGGCCGCTCGCGCTTGCCGACAACCTTTTCTTTCGCCCCCTCGATAAGCCGTGGCCGGCGGGAAAAACAGCGGCCGCCGGCGAGGAGTGCCCCTGGCGGGGAAAGGTGCTGGTGGGTGAGGTTGGCGACGACAACACCCATGTGCTGGGCGGGGTGGCCGGGCAGGCCGGACTGTTCGGGGATCTGGCCGCGGTGGTGAGCCTGGTGGTGCATCTCCTCGACTGCTGGCAGGAGCGTGACACGCATCCAGCCTTTGCCAACAGGCACCTTAAGACCTTCCTGCGCAAGGATGAACGGGTCCCCGACAGCTGCTGGGCGCTCGGTTTTGACACCCCTTCCCCGCAAGGCTCAAGCGCCGGAAGGCATTTTCATCCAGCCAGTGTCGGCCATCTCGGTTTCAGCGGCACCTCGTTCTGGATCGACCCCAGCCGGGATCTGGTGGTGGTCCTGCTCTCCAACCGTGTCCATCCCAGCCGGGAGAACGGCAAGATCAAGGCGTTTCGGCCGCTGTTCCACGACCTGGTGTCGGATACCCTCGGGGTTTGATCCGTATGCCTTTAGCCCCGCTCCGGGTATAAGCGCAGGATATCCTCTTCCGCAGCACGCATCACCCCCCGTTCGGTGATCAGGCCGGAGATCAACCGGGCCGGGGTCACGTCGAAGCCGTAATTGGCGGCCCGACAGCCCTCCGGGGCTATCCCGATGCTCGCCTCCCCACCCCCCGCGGTCTTGCCCTTGATGAAACAGACCTCTTCCCCGGACCGCTCCTCGATGGGGATATCCCTGATCCCGTCACAGATGGTCCAGTCAAAGGTTGACGAGGGCAGGGCCACGTAAAAGGGGATCTGGTTGTCATGGGCGGCCAGGGCCTTCAGGTAGGTGCCGATCTTGTTGGCCACGTCGCCGCAGCGGGTGGTGCGGTCGGTGCCGACGATGACCATGTCCACCATCCCGTGCTGCATGAGATGGCCGCCGGTGTTGTCGGCGATCAGGGTGTGCGGGACCCCTTCCTGGCCCAGTTCCCAGGCGGTGAGTTTGGCCCCCTGTAGCCAGGGCCTGGTTTCATCCACCCAGACATGGACCGGGATGCCGTCCGCATGGGCGGCGTAGATGGGGGCGGTGGCGGAGCCGTAATCGACAAAGGCGAGCCAGCCGGCGTTACAGTGGGTGAGGATGTTCACCGGCCGGCCGTTCTTGCGCCGGCTGATCTCGCGGATGACCGCAAGCCCGTGTTCGCCGATCCGCCGGCAGAAGTCGGCGTCCTCGTCGGCGATGGCCTGCGCCTCGGCAAAGGCCCGTCGTCTTTTCGCAGCAACCCCCTCTTCCTTTTCCATAGCGCTGCGCAGCCGCGAAACCGCCCAGGCGAGGTTGCTGGCGGTGGGCCTGGTTTTAAGCAACCGCGCCGCCGCCTCGGCGATCCAGTCGGCAAATCCGGCCGGATCGTCAGGGGCGGTAATGGCCGCGCAATAGATGCCGAAGCCGGCGGTGGCGCCGATGAGCCCTGCGCCCCGCACGTGCATCTCCCGGATGGCCGTCGCGAAGTCGGCAACCGAGGCGAGATCCTCGATCACGTAACGGTGCGGCAGGTGGCGCTGGTCGATGATCTGGACGATGCGCGGGTCATCCGGGTGGGGCCAGATGGTCCGGCACGGTTTGCCGTTTACCTTCATGGATATTCCTTCTGTGGGGTCAAGGGGGAGGGTTAGCCGTTAAGGAGCTTGCTGACCAGGTAAAACGATATGAGACCCATACCGAAAGATCCGTAGATCAGCAGTCAGGGGATGCAGTCGCTCTGTTGGCGACGCTGCAGCCAGAGAAAGGTGACGATGCCGGTGATACCGGCGACAACGAGTGGGAAAAACTGGCGCACGTTATTCCTTTGAGGTTGGTTACGGCCCGGTTTCGGCAAGGATGGCGGCGATGGATCTTTCCATTCGCTGCCGGTGTGAACCGGGCCAGTATATCTTTTCGCAATCACCACAGCGGCGAAAGCTATCGTAATACTTTTCGGTGAGCGGTTCAAGGCGGTGGCGGATATCATTTTTTTCCACCGCCTGCAGCTTGCCGTTACAGAGCAGGCAGCGGCTGAAGGGGGTGAGCAGCGGGCGCAGGCCGTAGAATTCGATTATCTCGCGAAGCTGCCGCGACGGCTCCTGGGCCCGGACCAGATGCCCGTAGACCACCTGCTTGCGCTTGAGGAGCCCGGTGTCGCGGGTGAGCAGAATACGTTGCTGGCGGCGGGAGAGATCGGCGATGAAGTCGTCGTCGACATTCGCTTGGTACCAGCAGTCCATGCCGATCATGCGCAGGAGCGGCGCCAGCTTGGCGACGTTGGCGTCGACGGCGAACGCCACCGCCGGCAGCGGCTCTGGCCGGAGGCGGGTCGGGCTGCACACGTCCACCGGCGGTACATGGGGGAGGATCTCGATACGGTCTTGGTGGACAGGGAGATAGGTGAAGTCGATCTCGGCACCGTTACACCGCAACCCGCCCACCTCGGGATGCGGCACCCCCAGTGCTTCGATGATGTCCTTGATCGAGGCGCGGCGGGCAAGGGGATAGCGAATCTCTTCTGCCGTTGCCCGCGGATCGGTGAGTTGTGCCGAGAGGTTGCCGCGGAAAACGAGGGTGATTGCGTTCATCCGGTCTTGTTGGTGCCCGTCTAGAGGGCTATCACCTGATTGCGGCCCTGGCTCTTGGCGAGATACATGGCCCGGTCGGCCTTGGCCATCAGCCCCTCAAAGGAGATTGAATCGTCGTTGAAGGTGGCGATGCCGAAACTTGCGGTGATCTGCCGGCCGTCGATCTCCGGAATCATCGACCCGGCCAGGGTGCGGCAGATCTGTTCGGCCAGGCTTCGCGCCAGCTTCTTGTCGGAGTTGAGCAGCAGGATGGCAAACTCCTCGCCGCCGTAGCGGGCGACCATGTCGCTGCTGCGGATGTTGTCGCGAAGTATCTTGGCGACCCGGGCCAGGACCCTGTCGCCGGTGGGATGGCCGAAGGTGTCGTTGACCTCCTTGAAATGATCGATATCACAGATCAGGAGGCTGAACACCCCGCCGTATCGTCGGGCGCGGTCCACCTCGTCGACCAGCCGTTCGTTGAAGAAGCGGCGGTTGTAGAGTTCGGTGAGGTCGTCGCGGATGGATTCGCGCAGGGTGCGGGAATAGACCTTGGCGTTGTTGATCGCGCCGCCGACGGCATGGGCGACGATGGAGAGGAGGGTGATATTTTCCAGGCTGATCGGTTTTTTGGAGGTGGAGTTGTCCACCACCATCACCCCTTCGGCGGTATCCGAATCCTGTCTGGCGAAAACCTCGCACTCCCGGCACATCTCTTCTTTTTTGACGCAGTCGTCAAGGGGGATGTTGCCGCATTTGGTGCCCGGCACCAGCCAGCAGCGCAGCCATTTCTTTCCGTAGGCCGGGCAGTCCGCCTTGGCGCAGTTCTTGATCTGCCAGCAGGAAAGCCGTTTCTTGTTGACGATGGGGATCAGGGCGAAGTCCTGCAGCCCGATTTTGGCCAGATAGGGGTCAGCGGCAGCGGCGCTGTTTTCCGAGGAAAGATACGGGAAGCCGGTTACCAGAGGCCTGGTGAAGACACAGTTGCCGGCCAGCGGGATCGCAAGGGAACTGATCATGCCGGGGTCGAATCCCTTGCAGAGCTTTCCCTGCAACACGCCCTTGCGATGCTTGACGAAGAAGAGGCCCACCCGGTCAAAGTCGAAGATCTCGGCGGTGAGGTTGACAAACCGTTCCTCGATGGTGTCGAGGTCCATCTCCTCGTAGACCAGTGAGAGCATTTCCAGCAGGGCGAGTTCCTTGGTGTCGTTGTTCATTTCCGGCGGTGACATCGTCTGGCGGCCTCCGTTGGCGGTGAAGGTGGCATCTTGGCAGGTCGTATTTTGTAACTGATACCGTTTCTCCGTGGTTTCGCCAATAAAAAAAGGGCCTCCCTTTTCAGGCAGGCCCTCGATTTTTCTGGTGCCGGAGGTCGGAATCGAACCGACATGGGGTTGCCCCCGCGGGATTTTGAGTCCCGTGCGTCTACCAGTTTCACCACTCCGGCGGATTTCATCCGGTAATATCGCTCCCGGATTTCTTAACGCGCAACTATAGAGAGCATCCCTACCCCTGTCAAGCAGAAATGCTTGCCGGCGGCCACCCTGCGCGGCGATTACTCGCCGCCGGCAACCTCAGGCAGAAAGACCCTTTGAAAACGATAAAAGTACTGACAGCCTGACCACAGGGTCAGGATCAGCGAGAGGTAGAGGATGCCGCTCCCCAGTTCATGGAGATAGGGAATCGGCAAAACGCCAAGCGGGAAGATCAGGATGCAGAGGGCGGTGTACTGGGCGATGGACTTGAACTTCCCCAACCGGCTTGCCGCGACCACGATTCCAGACGAGGCGGCAACCCCGCGCAGACCGGTGATGCACAACTCCCTGGCGATGATCAGAAAGCTTACCCAGGCCGGGATCATCCCCATGGGGATCAGCATCACCAGCGCCGAGGAGACCAGCGCCTTGTCCGCCAACGGGTCCATCAGCTTGCCGAGCACCGTTTCTATCTTGTGTTTACGGGCGTAGTAGCCGTCCGCCAAGTCGGTGAGGGCGCCGGACAGGAAGAGCGCAAAGGCTAGCAGGCGGACCGCGGTGCCGGCGTTGGGCTGCAGGCAGAACAACAGAATCGGCACAACGGCGAAGCGGTATCCGGTCAGCAGATTGGGGACGGTGGCAAGGCGGCGCAAGGTTTCGGTTCCGGTTGTTGGCAGTCTCGAGGCAAGTCGAACTGCGTGGGTTAATTGCTGATCTTGTAGAGCCAGCGGTTTGTGATTGGCCCGCCCCGGTATCGCTGGTAGTGGTGCATGACCTTCTTGATGTATTCCAATGTTTCCGGCAGCCGTGGCACCGTGTTCTGCGCCATGACAACCCGTTGTGGCCCTGCGTTGTAGGCGGCGAGTCCAAGGGAAAGATCGCCGTCAAACCGTGAAAGCAGCTGCCGCAGATAGTTGGTGCCGCCCATGATGTTGGATTTAGGGTCGAACGGGTCATGGACCCGCAGGTCACGGGCTGTTTCCGGCATCAGTTGCATCAGGCCGATGGCGCCTTTCTTTGACACCGCCCGGTGGTCGAAATCGGACTCCACCTTGATCACCGCCTTGACCAGCATGGGGTCGACGTTGTAACGGTCGGCGGCCTCCAGAATGAAAGCCTCGATGGCCTCGCGGCGCGGCGCTTTACCCGGTTTTCCGCCCATCAGGTTGAAACGGTCCCCGACTCGGTATCGGCTGTCGGTGGGCACATTGGTCATGTGCACCACGCCGCGTTCGTCGACAAAGGTGTAGATGGTCGCCGAGGCGCTGGTGGCCAGCAACATGACGCTTGCTGCACCCAGGAAAACCGGGCCGAGGATCTGGAGGAGTGATGGGTACCTCATTCCTTATTTATACTACGCCTGTTGCCGTTTTTTCCAGTCGGCGAGGAAATTTTCCAGGCCGATGTCGGTGAGCGGATGCTTGGCGAGCTGGGCAATGACCTTGAACGGGATGGTGGCGATATGGGCGCCGATCATGGCCGCGTCGGTTACATGCATGGGGCTGCGGACACTGGCGACGATCACCTCGGTGGCAAAGCCGTAGTTGTCGAGAATGGTCATGATCGAGTCGATCAGTTCCATGCCGTTCTGGGCGATGTCGTCCAATCTGCCGACAAAGGGGCTGACGTAGGTGGCGCCGGCCTTGGCGGCGAGCAGGGCCTGGGCCGCGGAGAAAACCAGGGTGACGTTGGTCTTGATCCCCTTGTCGGCGAAACGCTTGGTCGCCACCAATCCCTCGGTGGTCATCGGCACCTTGATGACGATGTTTTTGTGCAGGGAGGCGAGTTTCATCCCCTCAGCGACCATGCCGTCGGCGTCCAGGCTGACCACCTCGGCGCTGATCGGGCCGTCGACCAGGGCGCAGATGTCTTTCAGGATTTCGATGAAATCGCGGCCCTCCTTGGCGATCAGCGAAGGATTGGTGGTAACCCCGTCCACCATGCCCATGGCGACGGCTTTCTTGATCTCTTCGATATTGGCGGTGTCGATGAAGAATTTCATTCTTCGGCTCCTTTCTTGAGTGGGATGGATGTTAAAAGCGGGAAAAATTTATACGGCGGCATCTTTGCCGCCGAGAAATATCTTACAGCAATTGTCACTGCAGAAATAGAATGTTTGCCCCTCTTTCCGGCAGGAGACGGCTTGTCCTTGCGGCACGTAGACCCCGCAGACCGGGTCTGCAACCAGCACGTCGCGGATTGCCGCCTCGTCGCCGCCCGTCTTGCCGGCGTTGCCGACGGCGGCCGGGCCTTTGTGCTGCCCGAACAGCAGTCGGTAGAGCAAATAAAAAAGGCCGCCGAGGATGAGAAGGCGAAGCGGGTTCACGGTTGTTCTCTCTCC
>JAOUHH010000367.1 GCA_029865195.1 Desulfobulbaceae bacterium | reverse complement strand
GGCGACCCAGGCCGTGGAAACGGCCCAGCAGCTCCATACGCTGGCCGGTGGAGACCGAGATAAGATCAGTGGGCTCGGACGGGCGGCGGAATCGACCCTCAAGGTACACCGGGCCTTAATGGAGCATCCAATCGCTACCTCAGGCTGGCTGGTCAAGAAAACCGGTATCACAGCGGCAACAGTCAACAGGGCTCTCGGCCACATGGAACACCTTGGGATCGTCCGGGAGTTGACCGAACAGAAGCGCCACCGGCTTTTCTGCTACTCGGGATACATTGCTGTGATGAACCAAGGAACCGAACTCCCAGGGTAAAAAGGGGCCTTTTTGCCGACCCCAGCCAAGTCACCAGTGGCAATTTCAGCAATAAACCGCAAAATACTTACGTTCCCATGGGACACTCTCGGGACATTTCGGTTACAGAAATAAGGTTTTTTACAAGAAAAAAGGACTTAGCGAAAACTCGCTAAGTCCTTGATTTTAATGGTACGCCCGACAGGATTCGAACCTGTGACCTACGGCTTAGAAGGCCGTTGCTCTATCCAGCTGAGCTACGGGCGCTCATGTGCATGAATCGCGGCCTATATTAGACCGATCCGGCCTGGAAATCAATATTGGAGAAAAGGAGGGCGGCGATTGTTGGCGCCCTTTATTTTTTCCGGCGCGGCTGTTCCTTCCATACCGGTCCCTTGCCGGTGTCGAGAACGGTAATACCGTGACCGGCAAGTTGCGCGCGCACCGCGTCGGCCCTGGCCCAATCCTTGTCGCGACGGGCCTGCTCGCGCTCCTGCAGCAACTTGTCGATCTCCGGGGCCAATTGGTTCTGTTCAAGGCGCATGACGTTGAGGATCGCGTTGATCTTGCTCAGGGCCTCGATGATGTACTGTTTTTGGTCGCGATCCAGCATCCCGGCGGCGATGATCGGATTTGCCTTCTTGATGAAATCAAAGAGGCAGCCCAGCCCCCGGGAGATGTTCAGGTCGTCGTTCATCGCCGCCGCAAACCCTTCCTCCATGCGGGTGAGATGGCTTGCGATCTCCGGATGGGGCAACTCCGGCGGCAGGCAGATCAGTTTGCGGATGAAATCGTCCAGCCGTTTCAGGCTTCGGCAGGATTCATCGAGCCTCTTGTAGGTGAAGTTGATCGGTTTCCGGTAGTGGCTGGCGATGAGAAAAAACCGTAACTGGCGCGGGGTATAGCCCTTGGCGACCACATCACGCAGGGTGACAATATTTTCCTGCTCACGACTCATCTTCTTGCCGTCAACGGTGAGAAGTTCGCTATGCAGCCAGTAGTTGGCCAGCGGTTTGCCGGTGACCGCCTCGGCAATGGCGTTTTCATTTTCGTGATGCGGGAAGATCAGGTCACGGCTGCTGGTGTGGATGTCCATGGTCTGGCCGAAAAGGTGTAGCGACATGGCGGCGCATTCGATATGCCAGCCGGGGCGGATATTACCCCATTGGCTTTTATAGAAGATGCCGTTCTTGAGTTCCGCCAAGGTGGAGCGTTTGAGCAGGGTGAAGTCGACTGGGCTGTCCTTGTCGTAGTTGTCCAGATCCACGGTTTTGCCCACCTTGATCTTGCCCAAGTCCACCTGCGCAAGCTTGCCGTAGCGCGGGAATTTCGAGATGTCGAAATAGATGGAGCCGTGTTTCTCGTAGGCATATCCCTTGTTGGTCAACTCCTTGGCGAGTTCGATCATCTGTTCGACATGCTGCGAGGCGCGCGGGTAACTGGTGGCCGGGAGAACACCTAAGGCGTTGATGTCGGCCATGAATTCGTGGATATAGCCCTCGGTAAACTCGGTGAGGCTTTTCCCTGCCGCCTCGGCCCCGGCGATGGTATTGTCGTCGAGATCGGTGAAATTCATGTAGTATTCCACCTTGTAGCCCCGATCCGAGAGTAGCCGGGTGATCAGGTCGGCAACCACAAAGCGGCGGCAGTGGCCAAGGTTGGCGATTTCATGGGCGGTGGGGCCGCAGGCGTAGAAGGTAACCTTGTCGGCGCGTTGGGACCTAAACGGCTCCTTACGGCGCTTCAGGGAGTTGAAGAAGCGTACCTCCACGGGCTTGGCGGGTTCTACCGGTTTCTCGCC
>JAOUHH010000167.1 GCA_029865195.1 Desulfobulbaceae bacterium | reverse complement strand
CGACGCCTCCGAGTGGCTCGATACCGATTTTGACGGGATCGGCAACAACAGCGATACCGACGACGACGGCGACGGCATGCCGGACAGCTGGGAGATCGCCAACGGTCTTGCGCCGCTGGTGGCGGCCGATGGTGCTTCCGATCTTGACGGCGACGGGGTGAACAATCTGGCTGAATATCTTGCCGGCACCGACCCGCGCGGAAGCAGCGTCACCATTTCCGGGCGGCTGCTTAAAAATGACGGCGCGGCACTGCCGGGGTTGTGGGTTGAGGCCTCATCGGCTTCGCGGGCGTTCCAGGCTGGCGACGAAACGGACGCCGCCGGCTATTATTCGATCAGCGTACCGGCGGCCGCCGATTATGTCGTCTCGGTCCCTGGCGGCGGCACCTATCCCTTTGCCGTCTATAACGGGAAAACGCTCTGGAAGGACGCGACCCCGGTGGATGCAAGCGGTGGTTCGGTCGCCGGGATTAATTTTACCCTCTCCGTCGGCCAGACCATCTCCGGCGTCGTGAGTGGCCTGGCGAGCGGCCAGCTTGTCAGTGTCGAGGCCTGGAGCGACAGCACCGACAGCTGGGGATATACGAATGTGATCGGCGTCGGCGGTGGGAGCGATACCTTCACCATCAGCGGCTTGGCGCCGGCCGGTGATTATCGGTTGATTCTGCGGGGTGCCGACTACCAGAACGGCTATGTGAATGCGGGCGGCAGCGTCGGCAGCTGGGCTGAGGCCGCGCTTTTCAGCAGCGGCGCCACCGGGGTGCCGGTGGTGGCTACCCACGGATACACCATCTCCGGTACGATTACCGGGCTGTCGGCCGGCGAGGTGCTCTGGGTGGACGCTTGGAGTGAAGCCACCGGGCTGTGGGGTACGGTTGAGGTCAAGGCGACCGGTGCGGAGACGCCGTTTACCCTCTCCGGCTTGGGCGTTGCCCCGGATTACCGGATTGCGGTTTCCGGCGGCAGTCACGGCAACGGCTATTACGGCGGCTCGCCCGGCGGCATTGCCGTTACCCTCGGGGCATGGCAGGCGGCGACCCTGATCGATCTCTCCGAAGGCGATGTCGGAGGCTTGCATATGGAGATGACCGCCGCCGGCTCCATTGCCGGAACGGTGAGCGGGCTGCAGGCAGGCGATGTCGCGCGGATAAGCGCCTGGAGCGTCGGCGGCGGCTTTGCCGGCTCAGCGCGGGTTATCGGCACCGGCGGAACCCTCGGTTATGTGATTACCGGTCTGATCCCGGCCTCCGATTATAAGGTCAAGATCAATGCCGATGGCTACGTGGGCGGCTATTACAGTGCCACCGGCTTGACGGCGTTGCGTGACGCGGCGCTGGTAAATGTCGCGGGGCCGACCTCCGGGGTCAATTTCTCTCTCGCCCCTGGGCACAGCATCTCCGGTGCGATCAGCGGTTTGGCAACGGGTGAGCGGATGTGGGTGGAGGCAAGTAGCGGTGCCGATTTCTGGGCCTCGACCAGCGTGATCGGCGGCAGTGGCGCGACGGTCTCCTATACCCTCCGGGGGCTTCCCGACGTTACGGATCTCAAGGTTACCTTCCGGGCGGCGAATCATCCGGTGCAGATCTTGTCCGGGGTTGCCACCGGCGCCAATCCCACCGGGATCAACTGTGTGCTGACGGCTGGCCTTTCCATCTCCGGGACGATCACCGGTGCGGCGGCTCACGAGAGGATAACCGTCTCTGCCGAGAGCCTTGCCAGGGGCTGTCGCGAGAGTGTCACCGTTTTTGCCGATGCGACCGGCAGTGCTGCCTATACCATCAAACGGCTGGGTGCGGCCACGGATTATGTGCTGCTGGCCGAGACGGCCGCCAAAAAGGTCTTTTACGGCAATGTCGCCGCACGACAGAGCGCCACGGCCATCGCGGTGAGTACCGCGGACCTCAGCGGCAAGAACATATCGCTGGCCGCCGTGACCGTCTATACCCTCTCCGGGGCGGTGAACGGTGTCGACGACGAGACGACGGTGCAGATCGATGTCTGGAACGCGGTAACCGGCGTCCGCAACGGCGTCAGTCGGCGTGGATCGGGGCTGTTCAGTCTCGATTTGCCGGCGGGCAACAACTACCGGGTCGGCTTCCATGCCGCGGGGTATCATGATGTATACTACGGCGGGCTGGACGCCTACGCCCGGGTCCTTGCCGTCAACAATGTCACACAGGCCGCGGCCGTGGATATGAGCGGCGGTGATCGCGTCCTGGGTGGGTTGACCATGACCGCTGGCTACCGGTATGGGGGCACGGTATTCCATGATGCCAACGGCAATGGCGTTGCCGACGCCGGGGAAGAGCTGCCGGAGGCGATGGTTGAGGTGGTGGGCGGCGGCGTTTCAAGAAGCTGCGGCACGGACAGCCACGGTGTGTTTCTGATCGAAGGCTTGCGGTCGGCCGTGGCAGGCGGGTTTGACGGGGTGTATACGGTCGCGGTGCGCAGCAGTCATGGCAGCTACAGCGGGTCGATGACCATCGCCGGCGCGGACGTGGCCGCTGTCACCATTCTGATTCCCGCCAACTGATCAGGGTGATCATTGTCGATAAAGGGCAAGCCCGCACGGCTTGCCCTATTCCACGAACGGCCTGTCAGCCTATGATGCCGGCGGGCCGTCCGTTTTTGTGAACTCCCGCTTGGTATCCGGCGCGGTGAGAAAGGCGATGAGCCATCCGAAGAGACAGGAAATAGAGAAGGTGATGATGAAGAAGAACCCTTTCATCGCCCGCATCATGGTTTTGGCTTCCGCTGGGATCTGGGCGGTCGGAATATTGTCGGTGGCCGGGCGGATGGAGAGCTGGGTGATGAAGGCAGCCAGCAGGGCGAGTATCACGACGATGAGCACCGTGATGAATACCCGTCTGGACGGATCGTTGCGTTTGAGGAGCCCGATCGCCGAAATCAGGGTGGCGAAGGAGAGGCTGAACACAAAGGAAAGGTACAGCCGGAAATGCTCGAACAGCAGTTGGAGCAGAAACGGCATGTGCTGGGCACCCTCATGCATGGCCTGATGCATCATCGGCATGGAAAGCATGCGGACGTACATCAGGCCTTGGATCATGCTGGCGAGGGTGGTGAAAGCGCCGACCAGGATGAACAGCCAGGCGATGACGGAGAGCAAGGTGGAGCGTGGTGCGATCGGGGTGGTGGAGTTCATGGATAATCCTTACGTAGTATCGTTGCCGGGTCCGCCGGCAGAAGCGCCGAGCGGCGGGGGAAGCCGTTGATATATCTTGATTGGTGATTTTTGTCGATATTTGCTGGATCGTGCAATGTGATTGCTACCGCCCATCCGTCGGCACATTGCAACAAAAAACCCCGTGTCGCCTCACCAAGGCACGGGGTTTTTCTGTTGCTGGGCGATGCGGTTCAGGCTAGGTCAACATACTGGCCGGTGGTCTGGCGCAGCTTCATGCTGAGGCTTTTGTTGAGTCCCTTGATGAACTTCAGGCCGAGCAGCGGGTTTTCCTGGCAGATGGATTCAAGGCGGCTCTTGGTGAGCAACAGGAGATCCGAAGGGGTGGCGGTGACGATGGTTGCCGAGCGCGGATAATCATCGATGATCGACATCTCGCCCGCGCAGGCGCCGCGGCCAAGGGTGGCGACGAGGATCTGCTTGAAGTCGGAGCCTTCCAGGCGAACCTCCACCTCGCCGTCGACCACGAAGAACAGGAAGCCGCCCTGTTCGTCCTTCTGGACAATGGTGGTCTTCTCCGGGAAGCTGCGCAGGCTCATCTGCTTGGCGAAAAAATCTATCTCGTCCGAGTCGAAATCTTCAAAAAAAGGGTTTTCGCGGAGAATGTGCTCTATGCGCTCATACACTGTGATTCACCAATGGTTTTGAATTGAACCGTGTCGCCTAGGTAAGCGAATAAATCCGGTGCAGCCCGGTAATCCCCTTCAACTCGAACAGCCCGACCAGCTTGATTTGCGGCCCCTGCATCTGCTGGATCTCCTTGACCACGTTTTCTGAGATCAGAATGCGGTTGTCGGATGGCACTTCCTCGGGCGTCATGCCGCCTTCGAGGGGGATCAGCCCGGCGGCCTTGACCCCCTCGATCCGGAAGGTCATGCTCACCGCGACGCCGATCCGGTCACCCTGGTCGTCTACCTTGGCCTCGCCAAAATGGATGGCGAAGCGCAGGTTGATGCGTTCCCGGTCATCGGCCTTTTCGTTGTGCCTTGCCACCGTGATAAGGGTGTTCTGGGCAAAGCGGACCGCGTTGGCCGCATCAGGAAAGGTCATCAGGAAACCGTCGCCGGTGCCCTTGCTGAACCGACAGCGTTCCTGGCGGGCGATGGGGGAGACCATGTCGGTCAGGTGTTTGATCAGATTCAGGGAGAAGGTGTCGCCGTAGCGGTTGGCGATATCGGTGGAGTTGCAGAGGTCAAGCACCAGGATCGCCTCGGTGACCGAGGTGCCGGCGGCAAATTTCTGCGAAACGACCCGCCCCGACGCGTGTTCGTCGTCCGGGGTGGCGGTGAACTGGATACCGGTGAGATTTTTAAGGATTTCGACGGCCTGGCCGGCCACCTCCTGATCCGGGTCGGAAAGACATTGCTTGATCGCGTCGGTGGCGTTTTTGTTTCTCATCAGGCCGAGCGCCTTGATGGTCTCGATCTTCAGCCGCTTGGAGTTTTCACCAAGGAAGCGGATCAGGCACTCAAGGGCGGCATCGCCGCCGATCTTGGCCAGGACCTCCGGCACCCCCTTGCCGACCTCCCGGTCCTCGACCATGTTGGCGATGGGGACCACCGCCCGCTGGTCCTTGAGTTTGCCCAAAGCGCGCAGGGCTTTCTCCCGAACCCACCAGTCTTCGTCCGCCAGCCGTTCGATGAGGGCGTCGAAGGCAAGCGGGTCAACGACGTTGTTGAAGAATTCAACCGCGCAGCGGCGCAGGTTTTCGTCGGGGTCACGGGTCAGGGCGATGAAACCCCTGGTGATGTTGTTGTCGCCATGCAGGGCGGAGAGCGAACTGGTGGCGATCTGACGTACCCACCAGTCGGAGTCCTTGAGGGCGCGCATCAACTCTTCGCTGGTTTGCGGGTCTTTGAGGTTTTTCAGGACCTCAATGGCGCAGCGTCTGATGTTTACATCCGGGTTGCGCATCAGTTCGATAACCTGCGGCACTATCTTGGCATCGGCGATATGGATCAGGCAGTCGGTGGCGCGTTGCCGGACAAGCAGGTCGTCGTCGGTGAGCAGGGCGAGCATCTTGGCCGAAGCGCTCCGGTCGCCGATGGCGTCCAGGGCATCCATGGCCAGCATCTTCATCTGCGGGTCCTTTTCATCCAGCTTTTCAAGCAGGGGCGGGACGCTTTCCGGTGCCTTCAGGATGCCGAGACACTTGACCGCGGCGTGCCGGACCTGCCAGTTGTTGTCGTTCAAGGCGCTCATGGCCAGCTTGGTGCCGGTCATGCCGCCGACGCCGCCGATAATCTTGATGATGCAGCGCTTGGTTTCCGGGGTGCCGGTGTTGAACAGCGAGACCAGGTCGGGGACGCAGGAATCTGATTTGAAAGAACTCAGCAGTTCGGTGGCGTTGGTGCGGGTGTAGGTGTCGGTACTTTTCAGGGCTTCGATCAGCCTGGGGGTTGCGGTCTTGCTCCATTTGTCGGCGATCAGTTCCTTGGCCGCTCTCCGGACCTCGTCGTAGGGATCGCCAAGGAGCGGGATGATGTCATCCAAAGAGGTTTCGTCACAGATCTTGCCGAGCAAATATTGCGCTTTCGCGGCCGGGATTTTTTTGGTTTGAAAACCCTCGATCGCCGCCCGCACCGCGGCCTGTCCGATTTCCTTGAGGTCGGCGACAATGCTGGCGTCCTGCGGGGAGGTTTCCGCCGTGGCATATTTTGCGAGCAGTTTTTTTACCTTAAATCCGGTGAACAAATTGTATTCCTCTGCGGGCATGCCGGCCCGGGATGGCTACATAATGGAAAAACACGGATTGTTGCAGCAAAATCACAGATTTCGATGATGGCGAAATTCAGGTTTTTCTGTGAAAAATGCTAGCATATCCAACATAACCCTGCAAGTGAATGCGGGAAAGAGAAATTTTGTTTTTTAGCCTGTTGTTCCCCGGTTTGCGGCTTGGGCCTGCCTGGCCCATCAGGGGATGGGGGGGATAACCTGCTCCGGCAGGTCGCCGGCCGTGGGTTCGCGCAGGGCATCGCGGATGGCAGCCGGCATTGATTCGCCGTGCGTCGCCATCGTCCGCATCTGTTGCGCCAGATACGAATTGTTGACCAGCAGCCGGAAAACCTCGGTCATGAATTTTTGTTTCCACGGGCTCAGCTTGTCGAGGTTTTGAAATTTATGCATGAAAAAGGTCCTGGCCGCCATGCCGAGTTCCCGCTCCAGTTCCTGCAGGCTCATCGCCTCCGGTTTTAGCACCGGTTCGACCAGGTTGTATTTGCGGTAATCCGTGGTCGCCACATATTTTTTCAG
>JAOUHH010000166.1 GCA_029865195.1 Desulfobulbaceae bacterium | reverse complement strand
GAGTCGGAGAGTTGAAGGAAATCGTTGAAGAAAAAGGCTTGCGGGTCATGGCCCCAAGAGAGATTGAAGGCGAAGAAGAGGTAGTTGACGCACCAGCCGATCACCACCGAGTAGTAGAGCATGATCCCGAACATCGCCACCACCGGCATCCACCAGCCCAACCATTCGAAACGGCTGTCGAGGCGGGCAAAACTGAGCGGCGAGGAGCCCTTTTCCCGATGCCCGACCCCGTATTCCAGCAGCATGATCGGGATGCCGGCGACAATGAGCGCCACCAGGTACGGGATCAGAAAAGCGCCGCCGCCATACTGGTGCGCCATATAGCTGAAACGCCAGATATTGCCGAGACCGATGGCCGACCCGATGGCGGCAAGCAGAAAACCGAGATTGGATTGCCAACTGCTTCGAGATTTGGTCATGGGCCGTCCTCGCCTGGTTGGGAATGAAGAATCGGCCCCCTTTTGGGAGCCGGTTGTTGCCTCGACGAAGGTCAATAATAGCATAACGTATTGAAACGACAAGCCCCTTTTGGGAGCCGGGCTGATTTGCCGTTTTTGTTGTGTGACCCGGTGCGGGATGGTAGAATGGCGAACTTGTAATCCTATGCATACAATACCGTCAGCCTCTCAATAAATATAAAGAAAGCGCACATGAAAAAGATTCGAGTCGGAGTAATCGGGGTGGGCTACCTCGGCAAATTCCACGCCCAGAAGTATGCGGCCATGGATGACGTCGAGCTGGCCGGGGTGGTGGATGTTGACGAGGCCATCGCCGCGCGGGTGGCAGCCACCTGTAACACCACCCCCTATACGGACTTTCGCAAGCTCCTCGACCATGTCGACGCGGTCAGCGTGGTGGTGCCGACCAGCTACCATCATACCGTTGCCTCGGCCTGTCTGGATCGCGGCATCGATCTGCTTATCGAAAAACCCATGACCTCAAGCCTTGCCGAGGCCGATGACCTCATCGCCCGCGCCGAGGCCAACAAATGCATCCTGCAGGTGGGGCTGCTGGAAAGGTTCAACCCGGCGGTGATGGCCATGCGCGACCATCTGACCACGCCGCTGTTCATCGAATCGCACCGCATCCATTCCTTCAAGAGCCGCGGCCTTGACGTGGATGTGGTTCTCGATCTGATGATCCATGACATCGACATCATCCTCAGTGTGGTCAAATCGCCGCTCAAGACCATTCATACCGTCGGTGTGCCGGTGGTCACCAACACCACCGATATCGCCAACGCCCGCCTGATCTTTGAAAACGGCTGTACCGCAAACGTCACGGTGAGCCGGATATCCAAGGAAAACATCCGCCGGATGCGGATCTTTCAACCCAACGCCTACCTGTCGGTTGATTTCGCCAAAAAGGAAATCATGGTTATCAAACAGCTGCCGGGGTTTGACGAAAACGGCATGCCCAAGGAAGACCAGCAGAATTTTGCCTACGGCGACAAGGACGCCCTGGAAACGGAGCTGCGTGATTTCGTCGCCAACGTCCGTACCCGGACAACGCCGCAGGTTTCGGGGCATGCCGGTCGCCGCGCCCTGGAGGTGGTGACCCAGATCATGTCCCAGAACCGGCAACATGCCGAGCAGTTCAAAAGCCTGCTGCAGGGCTGATGCCGCTCCGCCATCGCGATTGTATCCATGTCTAACCCTCGAATCATGATTGTGGCCGGCGAGGCGTCCGGCGACATGCACGGCGCCAACCTTGCCAAGGCCCTAAAGCGGTTGTCGCCTGAGGCGTCCATCTGCGGCATGGGTGGCACGGCGATGGCCGAGGCCGGGGTGGAGATCCTCTACGACGCGGCCCGGATGGCGGTGGTGGGGATCATCGAGGTGCTCAGCCATTACTCCGATATCCGCGCCGCCAGGCAAACCCTGCTCACTGCATTGCGCGACCACCGTCCCGATCTCCTGATCCTCATCGATTATCCCGGCTTCAACCTGATGCTGGCCGCACAGGCCAAGAAACTCGGCATCCCGATCTTCTATTACATCAGCCCCCAGGTGTGGGCCTGGCACGCCAGTCGGGTCAAAAAGATCCGCCGTTTGGTTGACCGGATGGCGGTGATCCTCCCCTTTGAGAAGAAATTTTACCGGCAGCGGGGCATGGCGGTGAATTTCGTCGGGCATCCGCTGCTGGACACCGTTGCCAGTCACCTTTCCCGGGCTGAGTTCCTGGCCCGGCACCAGATCCCCGCCGACGCCACCGTGGTTGGTCTATTGCCCGGCAGCCGTAAGAAGGAGATCGCCAACCTCCTGCCGGTTTATCTTGACGCCGCTAGGCTTTTGGCTGACGGGCATGACGAGCTCGTTTTCCTGCTGCCGCTGGCCCCTTCCTTGAGCCGGGCCGATCTCGATGCCCACGGCCTGGCCGATTGTCCGGTACAGGTCAGGGTGATCGACAGCGACCGTTACGACATGATGGCCGCCTGCGACGCGGTGATTGCCGCCTCCGGCACCGTTACCCTGGAGCTGGCCATCCTTGACATCCCCATGGTGGTTGCTTACCGGACCTCGCCGCTCACCTGCTGGCTGGCCCGGAAACTGGTTGACGTCAAATACATGTCGCTGGTCAACCTGGTCGCCGACCGGCAGGTGGTGCCCGAGCTCCTGCAGGAAGAGGTGACCGCCGAAAGCCTTGCCGCCCAGCTCGCCCCCCTGCTCTTCGCCCCCAAGGTGATTGCCGCCATGCGCGACGGACTGGCCGAGGTCCGCGAGCGGCTTGGCGGGCCCGGCGCCTCGGAACGCGCCGCCAGGATCGCCCTCGAAATCATCGACCAACACCGCTGACCCCGCCGCCCCCATCCCCCATGCAACGTCTCCGCCAACAACTGCTCGACTGGTTCGCCGTCAATAGCCGCGACCTTCCCTGGCGGGTTGGCTATAACCCGTATCAGGTCTGGATCTCCGAGGTGATGCTCCAGCAGACCCAGATGGAGCGGGGGGTGGCCTATTTCAAGCGGTGGATGGAACGGTTCCCGGACATCGCCGCATTGGCCATGGCGGATGAGGAAGAGGTGCTGCTGCTTTGGGAAGGGTTGGGGTATTACAGCCGCGCCCGCAATATCCTCAAGGCCGCCCAGATGCTGCGAGCAGAACACGGCGGCAAACTGCCCGCCGACCATGCGGCGCTGCGCAAGCTGCCCGGCATCGGCCCCTATACCGCCGGGGCGATCATGAGTCTGGCCTTTAACGAGCCCTATCCGGTGGTGGACGCCAACGTCGAGCGGCTCTTCGCCCGCCTCTACGATATCGCGGCCCCGATCAAGGAGTGCCGAGAACTGCTCTGGCAAAAGGCCCGCGATCTCCTCCCGGAAGGGGAGGCACGTCGATTCAACCAGGCCTTGATGGAGCTGGGGGCCTTGGTCTGCAAACCCAAAAACCCCTCCTGCGGGCTCTGCCCGGTGAGCGAGCACTGCCGCGCCCACCAAAAAGGGATCGTCGACGCCCGGCCGGTTTTGGGCAAGGCTCAAAAAATCATTCCCATCGCCTCGGCCAACGGCGTGCTGGTGAGCGAGGGAAGATTTTTTATTCAGAAGAGGCGGCCGCAAGGGGTCTGGGCCAACCTCTGGGAGTTCCCAGGCGGCCAGATCGAGTCGGGGGAAAGTCCGGAAGAGGCGGTGGTGCGAGAGTTTTACGAGGAAACAGGCCTGGTGGTGGGGGAGCTAGAAAAGATCCATGCCATCAAGCACACCTATACCCATTACCGGATCACCCTCCACTGTTATTTCGTGAGGCTGCTGAACGGCACGGCCAGGCCAACCCTTACCGCCGCCCAGGAGTATCGCTGGGCCACTCCCGCAGAACTCTTGACCCTTGCCTTTCCAGCCCCGCATCGGCAGCTCATCGAGCATCTGCTTGCCGATCCGGCCAGCCGGGCAGGCAATGCCTCCTGAGACGTATTTGCCGGCAAGTACTTCTCTCGACAGTGCATTCGGTTGACAGGCGAGAAAGTTATAGGGATACTCTATAGAGTTCCACGCCCGGGGAGGCAGGTATCTGCACCAATGGATGCATTTCTGCCAAGGTTTGAGATATGTAAATCGGTAGGCCCCGCAAACAGCGCAAAGCTTCTTTAATTACAGGATGCCGCAAATGGTTGATTTCATTCAGCAGTTTAGTCCGGTGACGCAGGCGCTCCTTGCAACCCTCTTTACCTGGGGGGTCACCGCTCTGGGGGCGGCGATGGTTTTCTTTACCAGAACCGTCAACAAGAAATTGATGGATTCCATGCTAGGCTTTGCCGCTGGCGTCATGATTGCGGCCAGCTTCTGGTCGCTCCTGGCACCCGGGATCGAGATGGCGGAGCAGATCGGTCAGACACCCTGGCTCACCGCGGTTATCGGCTTCATGTCCGGCGGCATCTTCATGCGTCTGACAGACACCTTTCTCCCTCATCTCCATCCGGGCCTGAGTATGGACAAGAGCGAGGGGGTCAAGACCTCATGGCAGCGCAGCACCCTGTTGGTGCTGGCCATCACCATGCACAACATCCCGGAAGGGTTGGCGGTTGGGGTGGCATTCGGCGCGGTGGCGGCGGGGCTGCCCTCGGCCACCATCGGCGGCGCCATCGCGCTCGCCATCGGGATCGGCCTGCAGAATTTTCCGGAGGGCACGGCGGTTTCTATGCCGTTGAAACGGGAAGGGCTCTCAAACGGCAAAAGCTTCCTGATGGGGCAGGCATCAGGGATGGTGGAGCCCGTTGCCGGGGTGATTGGCGCGCTTTTCGTGCTGAAGATGCAAAATGTCCTCCCCTACGCGCTCTGCTTTGCCGCCGGGGCGATGATCTTCGTGGTGGTGGAGGAGTTGATTCCCGAATCGCAGCGGCATTACGAGAACATCGATCTCGTCACCATGGCGACTTTGACAGGCTTTTCGGTGATGATGATCCTGGATGTGGCCTTGGGCTGATCAGACCTGGAGGGAGGGACAATGAACGACAATCGAAGCTGTCCGCTCAAGCCGCCGGACTATGCCGGCGTGGAGATCGTTAACCTGTCGCCGGCGGATGGGGTTGCCGACTACAACGCGGCCGTGACCATCGCCAAGGGTGAGGCGGAAAAACGGTTCGAGGAGTACATGCTCGTTTCCTGGTACGACCGGGAGCGGGATTACGAATCGCCGCCCAACACCAGCGAGCGCGGCGACGAGTTCCCCAAGGACGGCTATATATACTATGGCTTGAGCCATGGCGCCAAGCTCAAGGTAGACATCGAGCAGGGCCGTTTCATCTTCTTCTTCACCCCGGTGGAGTGGTGAGCCATCCGCGCCGAACCCGCCTGCGACCGGCCGATTACGAAACAGCGGTCAGGTTCAGCAGGTTGATGGCAGGGGAGCGGAAACCTTCCCGCACCGGCACTTCACGGAAGAGATCGGTGCTGAGGTATTTTTTGTTGTCATCGGCGAAGATCGTCGCCACCACGGCCTGATCCCCCATTTCGTCCTGAACCTGCAAGGCGCCCAGCAGGTTTGCCCCCGAAGAGATCCCGACCCCCAGCCCCAGTTGGCCGGCAAGCTTCTGCGCCATCAGGATCGCATCGCCATCATCCACCCGCACCATCTCGTCAATGGCATCAAGGTCGAGTATCGGTGGCAGGAAGCCGTCGGACAGTCCCTCTATCCGGTGTTCTTTTCCCTGGCATCCGGGATGGTCGATGGGGAAGCCTGCCGGCTCCAAGGGGTGCACCCGTATCGCCGGGTTGCGCTCGCGCAAAAAACGTCCGCAGCCCATGACCGTGCCGCCGGTGCCCACCCCGGCGACAAAGGCGTCGGGGTGTAGCGAACAGGCTTGCAACTGCCGCCAAAGCTCCGGACCGGTGGTGAGGAAGTGCGCCTCGCTGTTATCCTCGTTGGCGAACTGTGATGGACGAAAGGCGTTGGCGTTGGCCCCGGCCAGTTCCTGGGCCCGGCTGATGCCTGCCGTGAAGCCGCCGTCCTTTTTGCTGAAAAAGATGATCTCGGCGCCGTAGCCATTGATCAGCATGGCCCGTTCCCGGCTCACCCAGTCGGGCATCAAGATGGTTACCGGATGGCCGAGGGCTCGGCCAATGGCGGCAAAGGATATGCCGGTGTTGCCGCTGGTCACCTCGATGATCGGCGCGCCGGGGATGAGCGCGCCGCCGGCATAGCCCCTGGCCATGATGTTGTAGGCCATGCGGTCCTTGATGCTGCCGGTCATGTTCAGGTATTCGGCCTTGGCGTAGAGGGTACGCCGTCTCCCTCGGTATTCCAAGGCGATTGCCAGGAGCGGCGTATTGCCGACGAGGCTTGAAAGCCCGTGCAGTCGACTCAAGGGTTTGGCTTGCTGCATATTAAGCCCTCTTTGCGAAGGGAATGGTCGAGGAGGATGCCGATGCGCATCGGCGATACGGCCGCTCCTTATGCCCACATAGTAGACCGACTCCGCCGAACATCACAAGCGGCCTCTGTTTTCTTTTCCGAGCAACCAAGCAAG
>JAOUHH010000165.1 GCA_029865195.1 Desulfobulbaceae bacterium | reverse complement strand
ATGGCCGCATTGGACCTTGTCGGCGCCGGGCAGGGTGGCGAGGTAATCGGAAAACTGTTTTATCCGGACCAGATTGTTGAGGCTCTTGTCGGGATAGACCTCGATGGAGGGGGGCAGGAAGTCGCTGCCCAGGTCGGCGAGGATGTCCCGGTCGCGGCCCAGCTGTTTGCTCAAACGGGCAAAGGCCTCCTGGCGGGAGATGAAGACAATCTTGTCGACCTCGCTGAAATCGCGGATCTTCCGTTCGATTTCCGGTTGCAGCTCCGGGATGATTTCCTCATGCAGGAAGACGATCAGCCGCAGTTCGTCGCCCAGTTTGGCGCCGATCTTGAGGAAGTTCGAATACACCAGGAAGAAAAAGGCGAAGATGAGAACGGAGAGGCTGACGGTCAGCAGGGTCATGATCTGTGTGCCCCAGGTCTGCCGCAGGTTTCGCCCGGTTTGGGTCAGGATGTAAGGTATGAAGTGCATCGTTTTTCTCCCGGCTTTCGCCGCAGGGGCTTCGGGGTCGTCTGTTGGCGCCGGACTCGGCGGAATTCTCAGGGTTCCCTGGCCACTGCCGGGGCGAGATGCCCATGGCTCAGGTCGAGAACCCGGTGGTCGGTGTCGCGGAAAATCGTTTCGTCATGGGTGGCGATCATGATGGTGGTTCCCATCTGGTTGAGATGGTTGAACAGGTTCATCACCAGCCTGGATGTCGAATTGTCGAGGTTGCCGGTTGGTTCGTCGGCAAGGAGCAGCGGCGGGGTGTTGGCCGCGGCACGGGCCAGGGCGACACGTTGCTGTTCGCCACGGGAAAGTTCGTCAATGCATTTGTTGCGCTTGTCGGTCAGGTTGAGCATCTCGATGAGCTCGTCCACCCGTTGCCTGATGATGCGTGCCGGCTGATAGGTGATTTCCATGGGCACGGCGATGTTCTGGAAGACGGTCCGCTGCGGGAGGAGCTTGAAGTCCTGATAGGCGACACCGATTTTTTGACGCAGCTTCTGGATCGCCCTGGCGTTGAGCCGGGAAAGATCCTGGCCGGCGACCTCGATCAATCCTTGGGTAGGGCGTTCAAGGCAACAGATGAGTTTCAGCAGCGATGTCTTGCCGGCGCCGCTCATGCCGGTAAGGAAGACGATTTCCCCCTTGGCGATGGCAAAGGAGACATCCTGCAAGGCGGCCACGTCGGGCGGATACACCTTGCTGACCTTGACCATTTCCACAGCCGGGCGGTTTTCCAAGAAAAAAGTTTGCATGGTTGGTCAGTCGTTGGTTGAGTCGGCCGGCGTCGAGCACCAGTGTCTGCGGCACTACATACGCATTTGCCGACATTTTCAGCGATTATAGCAGGTGAAAATAAATTGACACTTTTTTTGTGGATATTGTATACAAAAGGTCATAAAAACTGAAATTTATTATAATAAAATCATTTCGTCCATATATTTTCCATGAGCGCACCCGCAAGCGGCAATCGGTTTGCCAACATTATCGGTGACAGCGAAAAGATGCAGGAGGTTTTTTCGCTCATCGAACGGGTGTGCGACGCCGACACCACCGTGCTGGTGCGGGGGGAGTCCGGCACCGGCAAGGAGTTGATCGCGCAGGCCTTGCATTTTCAGGGCGTCCGTCGCGACGGGCCCTTTGTGCCGGTGAACTGCGGCGCCATCCCCGCCGAATTGCTGGAAAGCGAACTGTTCGGACACGAGAAGGGGGCCTTCACCCACGCCATCCGTACCCGGATGGGGCGTTTCGAGCTGGCCGATGGCGGCACCGTCTTTCTCGATGAGATCTCCGAGATGAGCCCCATGCTCCAGGTCAAGCTGTTGCGGGTCCTGCAGGAGCGGCAGTTCGAACGGGTGGGCGGCACCAAGACGATTCACTCCGATTTTCGGGTGGTTGCCGCCACCAATCGCGATCTCGAGGAGGAGGTTCGCAAGGGGACTTTCCGCGAGGATCTCTATTACCGCCTCAACGTGATCCCCATCGAGTCGCCGCCCTTGCGGCAGCGTGCCGGTGACATCACCCTGCTGGTGGATCACTTTATCGGCAAGTTCACCGCCGCCAGGCGGAAGCCGATTAACGGCGTCAGCCCGGAGGTCATGGCCTGCCTGCGGCGTTATCGTTGGCCGGGCAATGTCCGGGAGCTTGAAAACGTGGTCGAGCGCATGGTGATCCTGTCCATGGGCGAGGAGTTGACCGTGGCGGATCTGCCCGAACGCCTTCTCGATGAGGGTGGCGGTGGCAGGTCGAGCGTTGCTGTCCCGACGGGCGAGACCGTAGAGATCCCGGCCGAAGGCTTTGTGTTGAGTGAAACCGTTGCCGAATTTGAAAAGAAGCTCATCTTGCAGGCGCTTGCGCAAACCGGTTGGGTGAAGAACCGGGCCGCCAAGTTGCTCAATGTCAACCGGACGACGCTGATTGAAAAACTGAAGCGGTATGAGATTGCCGATCCTCCGGCGGTGCCGCCGGAGTAACGCGGTCGGTGGTCATGCCAGTTTTTTTCAGGTCAGTCCCTCCTCAGGAGTGAGAACCGGAACCCGTGTCTGTCTCCTTTTCACAGCCAGTATCTCAGCGCCTCTTCCGCCGGTGTTCCTTCGCCGGGTGTTTGCTGCGCTCCCTTCTCTTGTTCACCCTTCTTTTTACTCTCCTCGGGTCTGGCGCATGGGCCGAGGAACCGCCCGTCGTCGAGATTGCTCCCGAGGTGTTGTGGGGTCAGGCCGTTGCCGCCCGTGACGCGGAGCGCAGCATGGCCGCGGCCGTCTATTTTCAACGCTATCAGGACCGCTTCCCCAACGCCGAACATGCGGAGGAAGCCATCTGGGAGGCCGCGCAGCAGGCCAAGAAGCATGCGTTGACGGCCAAGGATCCGAATTGGCGCTATGTGCGGGATCTCTTTAAACGCTATACCATCGATTATCCCGCGTCTCCCCGCTATCAGGAGGCGTACTACGAGGGCGCGATCGCCCATTTCAACATGCGCATGTTCCGGGAAGCGTTGATTTATTTCAATCTCTTCCTCAAACGGTTCCCTGCCTCGCCCCTTGTGCCGCAAGCCCGTTATTGGCGGGGGCAGACCTTTCTCGAGATCGGGCGTCTCGCCGAGGCAACGGCGGTGTTCGAGGAGTTGAGCAAGGTCGACGACCCGACCATGCGCCTGCGCGGCTTTGTCGGGCTTGGTGATGCGCTGTATGCCGGCGAGCAGTATCTTGCCGCCCTTGCCGCCTATAAGAACGTCGTCGCCATGCGGCCGGAATACCATTTCGATGATCCGTCCCTGCTGGTCAAGCTCGGTAAGGCCTATTTCAAGGTCGGCAACGAGATCCAGGGCCGTAACCAGCTCTTCCATTATCTGAATCTTGACAAGGGCTCCAACCGTCGGCCTGAGGTATTCTTTGAAATAGGGGAGAGTTATCACCGGCAGGGGGACGAAGACGCTGCGCAGCGGCTGTACGACATGGTCCTCGATGAGGGGACTGCGGACTCGCGGGCAGTGGTATTGAGCCGTTTTCGTAAGGCACAGCATCTGGATGATCCGGACCTGGTTATCCCGGACTGGAAAAAGCCCACCGACCTCACCAATCCGTCGGGCGACAAGCCGTATATGGATGTGCTTGACCGTTTTTACCGCGATCCTGTTGCCCAGGAGGCCCGCCTTGCCCTTATTCGTCGTTATCAGGCGCGCAAGGATAACCGGCGGCTGTTCGAGGTGGCGGCGAATTTTATCCAGCATGCCCCCGACGGACCTCTCCGGCAGGAGATGGAAGCGCTGGTGGGCGACCTGCTGGTGGAGCGGGTGCAGGAACATCTGGCCGCGAAACGCTATCAGGATGTGTATGATCTGTATCGCGCCGAATACCGGCATGTAACGGCCTACCGGCAAGGGCGTCTGCTCTACTATATCGGGCAGGCCTTTGAGGAGTTGACCCTCTACGACCAGGCGGCGGTGATCTACTACCGCGCGCTGGCCTTGCCGCTTACCGATGCGGAAAGGGCCGATCTCTATTACCGCCGTGCCCGCGTCTACCTCGCCAAGAAAGACTGGATCGCCGCAGACCGGCTGCTGACCCATCTGCGCAAGGTCTACAAAGACGACAAGGCGCTCGGCGAATTTGTCTATCAGAGCGGCCTTCTCGAGGAGGCACGGGGCAACGAGGCCGGGGCGGCGACCTTCTATCTCGAGGCGGTGGCCCGTCTGGCCGACCCGGAGCAGAAGCCGTTGTATGCGCCGGCTGCCTTGAAGATGCTGATCCGGCTGGGTCGCAACGCCGAGGCGCAGGCCTTGTTGGCGCGCTTTGCCAGGGAGGAGTGGCTTGCCCCCGACGGGCTTCAGGAGTGGCATGGCCGCTTGGCTGACAATCTGCTCAAGGCCGGCGATTATGGCGGAGCGGCAAAGGTTTACGCCGCCGGGTTGGCCAATGGGATGCCGCAGGAAGGTGAGTTGGTGCAGGCGATGCAGGTACGTCAGGGCACCGCTTTTGCCCTAGCCGGTAAATTTAAGGAGGCGCGTGCCTCCCTGGAGGCGGCCAGCGGCGGCAAAAACGAGATGTGGCGACGGGTTGCCATGGAGCGTCTGAATCAATTGAAGATCGACAGTACCATGCTGAAGGTTGAGCCGGTATTGGGAAGATAAGGCTGTCGTATTTTGGCACCAATTAAACGGATAATCCCCTGCCGTGCTTTGCCGGTCGGGGGTTGTAGATAAAGGGTTATGGTTCAACTTTCCTTTGAAGAAGCGGACCAGCTTCGCGAGTTCCTTTTCGCTGTTATTGAAAGCCTGCCCAATGGCATGCTGTTCGCCGACCGTGACGGTCAGACCCTGGCCGTCAATCAGAAGGCCAGGAAGCTTCTCGGGCTGGCCGGGGTTTCGGTGCAGAATCGTTCCTGTTGGGAGTTGCTGGGGCGGGTTTTGCAGGTGGGGCAGGCCGATCTGGCGCGGCTGCGGAAGTCGGGGGCGAATCTGCTCTGTGAGGCGGTCGGGGGCGACAGGCAAGGCGAAAAACGGTATCTCGCCATTGCCCGCAATGAATTGCGCAGCCCATTCTTGCAGATGGGCGGATTCTTTCTATCCGTTGAGGATGTGACCTATCTCCATCTTGCAGAGGCGCAATTTGATCGGCAGCGGCGTTTTGAAGCCATGCAGGAGATGGCGGTCTGCATGAGCCAGGAGCTTAAAAACCCTTTGGGAAGCCTGGAGCTGTTTGCCTCCATGCTTAATCGGGAGTTGCGTGACGACCCCGACAACCAGCGGATTACCGCGAGGATGATCAGCGCCATTCATGCCATGGATCATCTCCTCAATAACTATGTCACTTTTGCCAGTCTGCCTGAGCCGCGGTTGGGGCCGGTTGTCGTGCGGCGGTTGCTTGACGACGCGGTGGCGCAGGTCCGGCAACTTGACAAGGCCGCCAATGTCGTGTTTTCGTGTCAGTATGCGCATGGCCGTGAGGAGATCGTCGGCGACGAGGCGTTGTTGCGGCAGTTGCTCTTTAATCTGTTGCTGAACGGCGTGGAAAGCATGCAGGGCGGCGAGGTGCGGCTGACCAGCCGCAGTCTGCCCGCCGAGGAAAGCCGGCCGTCGTATCTCGAGATTCGGGTTGCCGATCAGGGGGGCGGGATCGCCGCCAAGGATCTCCAGCGGATATTCGATCCATTTTTTACCACCAAGGACCGGGCCAGCGGGCTGGGGCTTGCCGCCGCGCATTATATTGTCGGGGCGCATCACGGCCTGATTCGGCAGGAGAGCCGGGAAGGGGAAGGGGCTGTTTTTACGGTGCTTCTCCCCGAGCAGAATCCGATAACCCATTAAGAGATGTATTGAATAAATGACCGCATGCGGACAAAAAATACTGGTGGTGGACGACGAGCAGAACATGCGCATCGCCCTCTACGAGGCCTTGAGCCGGAACGGCTATGAGGTGTCGGTGGCCGAAAACGGTCAGATGGCCCTCGAGATGGTGGAGAAAGCCCCGCCGGATATGCTGATTACCGACATCAAGATGCCGAGCATGGACGGGATCGCCTTGTTGCGGCAGATCAAGGCGATGCGGCCGGCGCTGCCGGTGGTGATCATCACCGGTTTCGCCACCGTTGACACCGCCGTGGAGGCGATGAAGCAAGGCGCCGTTGATTATATCATCAAGCCGTTTTCGGTGGAGGTGATCGAGGCGACAGTGGCACGGGTGTTTGCCGCTGGCGTGCCGTTGCCGATGCCGGAGCCGGCTGATAGCCGGGCGCGGAATGCCGCTGCCGAGGGGGCGGCGACGTCCCGGCCGGTGATCGGCCAGGATCCGCAGCTGTTGAAATTGCTCGCCAAGGCCAAGAGCGTGGCTTCCAGCAAGGCGACGGTGCTGATCCTTGGCGAGTCCGGCACCGGTAAGGAGGTCTTTGCCCGCTATATCCACGAGCAGAGCGACCGGCGGGATGCGACGTTTGTCGCCTTGAACTGTGCCGCCCTGCCGGAGGGGCTGCTCGAAAGCGAGTTGTTCG
>JAOUHH010000366.1 GCA_029865195.1 Desulfobulbaceae bacterium | reverse complement strand
ACTACCGATTCCTCAAGGGCGGCGTCCGCCAGTGGGTCAAGGACGGCTACTCTCCTGAAGGGACCAAATAACCCACACCGCATGGCCCGCACCTCTCGACAGGCGCGGGCCATCCCCTTTAATGACGCCCTTGCCTCCTCCGCGCCGAACAAAGCCGACCTGCGCCACACAGCGCCAGCGCGGCTGGCTGCTCGGCTGCGCCCTGGCCATGCTCTGCATGCTGCTCCTGGCCGGTGAGCACCTTGCCGCCCGATTCCATGTCGCCGATGCAGATTTCTGTGGCCTCATCGAGGGGTGGGGCTGCCGGGAAACGATCCAGCACCCTTGGGCCTCCGTGCTGAACCTGCCCGTCGCCCTGTGGGCGGTAAGCCTCTACGCCGTACTCATCCAGCTCGGCCCCGCCACCTGGCACCGGCGCGCCCATCGCCGCCAGGCCCTGCTGCTCCTCGCCGCCCTTTGCACCGGCACCCTCGCCTTCCTCTTCCTGATGGAGCGGGATTTCACCGACCCCTGCCCCCTCTGCCTGGGCGCGCACACCTGCCATCTGTTCCTGGCCGGCATCGCCCTTGCCGCCGTCCGCGCGCAACGGCAACAAGCCGCCCCGCAGGCTGCCGGGGAACCCGGAAAACTGACCCTGACCCCGGCTCTGCTGGTCCTGCTGGCCGGGATGACGGTGGCAAACCTTGCCGGCCGGGTCGACATGGAGCAGAGCCTTGCCGGCCAACTCACCGACCCCGCCCTCCTCGGCCCCTTGGGCGACCGGGCCGGCGACCGCTATTTTCCGGAACGCCTCGACCAGATCATCGCAGGCCGGCCGGCCGCCGCCAATCGCCTGACCATTGTCGGCTCCCTCTCCTGCCGCCATTGCCGCGCCCTGCTGGCCGAGGTCCGATCGCTGCCGGCAACCGCCCTCCAGGCCACGGCCATTGCCTTTGTCCCCTACCCGCTCGCCGCCGCCTGCAACCCGGCGGCGGCAAAGGCCGGGCTGCCCGCGCATCCGCAACGGTGCCGACTGGCGGCGGCAACCAACCGGGCACAGAGCAGCAGCGGCTTCTGGCCCTGGTTTGCAAAGGTAAACGGCGCGCCGGGACGCACCCTGCGCGGGATGGATTCCGCGGCCGTTGCGGAGGTTGGCGGCCAGCCCACCCTCGCCGCGCAGATCGCGGCCGCCAACGCCATTCCGGTGGCCCGCATCCCCCTGCTGCTCTGGAACGGGCAGCCGTTGCCGGGCATCCTGACCCGACTGCCGCTGGCTGAGCTGATCAGTCACCTCGTCGACGCGCAGCGTTCCGGGCCGGAGGCGACCCCGGAGGATTGTGACTGCTGACCGGCAGGTTATTGGCAGAGGGAGCGCAGCAGCGCCAGGTTGGTGATGTCCTCGGCCAGGTCGTCGGCCTTGGGGGTTTCCAGGGTCATGGGATGGGAGGCGAAGCGGGGGTCGTTCAGCAGCAGCCGGAAGCCTTCGCTGCCGATCTCGCCCTGACCGATGTGGGCATGACGATCGACCCGGCTGCCGAGCCCCTTGACGGAATCGTTCAGATGAAAAAACCGGAGCCGGTCAAGCCCGATCCGGCGGTCGAAATCCTCGAACACCGCCGCGTAGCCGGCCGGGGTGCGAAGGTCGTAGCCGGCGGCAAAGGCGTGACAGGTGTCGAAACAGACCCCGAGCCGGTCCGGATGGCGGGACTGGCCGATAATCGCCGCCAGCTCCTCGAACCGTGAGCCCAGGTTGGTCCCCTGCCCGGCGGTGGTCTCCAGCAGCACCATCACCCCGGCGTCACTGTTGGCCAGCACCGCGTCGAGGTTGCGGCTGAAACGGGCCAGCCCCTCTTCGACCCCTTCGCCGAGGTGGGAGCCGGGATGCATGACCAGATAGGGATGCCCAAGGCCTGGCAGCGCGCCAGTTCATCGGCCAGGGCGGCCATGGATTTGGCCGCCGTCTCCTCCTTGCCGGCGGCCAGGTTGATGAGATAGGAATCGTGGGAGGCAACCGGCGGCTTGCCCGCCTCTGCCCAGGCAGCCTGGTACGCCGCGGCCTCTTCCGCGCTCACCGGCGCGGCCCGCCACTGCCGCTGGTTGCGGGTGAAGATCTGCAGCGC
>JAOUHH010000365.1 GCA_029865195.1 Desulfobulbaceae bacterium | reverse complement strand
GGTCGCCTTTGTCATCGCCGCCGACGAAGGGGTGATGCCCCAGACCCGCGAGCATTTCGAGATCTGCAAGCTCCTCGGGGTGCGGCAGGGGTTGGTGGTCGTCACCAAGAAGGACATGGTCGACGCCGAATGGCTCGCCCTGGTGCAGGATGACATCCGGCAGTACCTGGCCGGCAGTTTTCTTGAAAACGCCCCGATGTACGCGGTCTCCGCCGTCACCGGCGAAGGGATCGAGGCGGTGCGCGACGAGCTCGACCGGCTGGTGGCGGCAAGCGAGCTTGCCGAGGCGCACGGCCCGTTCCGCCTGCCGGTGGACCGCATCTTCACCATGAAGGGGTTCGGGGCGGTGGTCACCGGCACCTCGGTCTCCGGCCGTATCGCGGTGGGCGACGATGTGATGGTCTATCCGCAGGAGCTGCTCGGCAAGATCCGCGGCATTCAGGTGCACGGCAGCGATGTCGGCGAGGTCGAGGCCGGCCATCGCACCGCCATCAACGTGCAGGGGATCGACAAGGAGCTGATCGCCCGCGGCAACATGCTGGCAACCCCCGGCTGCCTGAAGCCTTCCTACATGCTGGACGCCGAGTTCGTCTATCTCTCCGCCAACAAGAAGCCGCTGCAGAACCGGGTCCGGGTGCGGGTGCATCTCGGCACCGCCGAGGTGATGGGGCGGGTCGTTCTCCTCGATGACGAGGAGTTGCTGCCCGGCTTCACCGCCAACGTGCAGCTGCTGCTCGAAGAGCCGGTCACGGTCTGGCCGGGCGACCGCTACGTGGTCAGGAGCTACTCGCCGGTCCATACCATCGGCGGTGGCGCGGTCCTGAACGGGGCGTCGCTCCGCAAGCGGCGGCGGTTCCGCAGCGAGAACAGCGCAGCCTTCGCCCTCTTCCTGAACGGCACCCCGGATGAGGTGGCCCTCCTGCATCTCCGGGAAAGCGGCTTTAACGGCCTCACCTTCGATGAGTTGGCGGTGATGCTCGGGGTGTTCGGCAACCGCTTGAAAAAACTCCTGAGCGGCCCGCTTTCCGCCCGCAAGATCCTGGTGGTCGATTCCGAGAAGCAGCGGATGGTCGAGGCCAGCGTCTTTGCCGGGCTCACCGCCAGGGTGGAGGAGATCCTTGCCGGCTATCACGCCGAAAATCCCATGCAGAGCGGCCTTGCCAAGGAGGAGTTGCGTTTCCGGCTGCAGAAGGGGCTGGACCAGCGCCTCTTCCAGATGGTCTTGAACGATCTGGTCAAGGCCGGCCGGGTGGTGCAGGCCGAGGCGGAGGTGCGGCTGGCCGATCATCAGGTCTCCTTCAAGGCGGATGCGGAAACCCTGCGTCAGGAGATGGAGCAGCTGTACCGGGAGAGCGGCCTCAAGCCGCCCACCGTCAAGGAGGTTGTCGAGCGGTTTGACTCGTCGCCCGCCGATCGGGTGCGCGAGATGCTGGCGATCCTGGCGCGGGAGAAGGGCGTGGTCAAGATCAGCGAGGATCTCTACTTCCATGCCTCGGCCCTCGACGCCCTGGCGGAGCAGATTCGCGATTTCTGCCGGTCCGGCGGCGAGCTCGACGCCCAGAGCTTCAAGGGGATGACCGGTCTGACCCGCAAATTCTCCATCCCCCTCCTCGAGTATTTCGACAAGATCAAGCTCACCATCCGGGTGGGCGACAAGCGTATCCTGCGCGAGCGGCAGGCGTAGCCAGGGGTCAAGGAGAGCCGCCATCACCAAGGTTACCGGCAATATCGAAGGGCTGAAGCCCGCCCAGCGGCGCAGCCTCGACCGCCTCGCCTCGCGGCGGGTTCCCCCCGAATTGATCGTCAGCCAGGAGTTGGCCCGCGGGCTCACGGAGGCCTCGGCGGAGATCGGCCGGCAGATCGGGGTGCTGATCAATCGCGCCGGCCACGTCGAATGCGTGATCGTCGGCGATCACAAGACCATCGTCATCCCCGCCCTCAGTCAGATCCGTTCCGCCGGCGGCCGGTTGAAGGGGCTGCGCTGCGTGCACACCCATCTTGCCGGCGAGGGGATCACCGAAGACGATCTGATGGATCTGCTCTTCCTCCGCCTGGATCTGATGGCGGTGCTCAAGGTGCAGCCGGACGGCTTGCCGGAGAAGCTGTACGGGGTG
>JAOUHH010000164.1 GCA_029865195.1 Desulfobulbaceae bacterium | reverse complement strand
CATATCTACATCGACAACGCGACCATGCAACTGCTCAAGGACCCGCACCAGTTCGACGTCATGCTCTGCGGCAACATGTTCGGCGACATCATCTCCGACGAGTGCGCCATGCTCACCGGCTCCATGGGCCTGCTGGCCTCGGCCAGCCTGAGCGAGAGCGGCTTCGGTCTCTACGAGCCGGCCGGCGGTTCGGCCCCGGATATCGCCGGCAAGGGGATCGCCAACCCCATCGCCCAGATCCTCTCCGCGGCGATGATGCTGCGTTACAGCTTCAACTACGGCGAGGCGGCGGACGGCATTGAAAAGGCCATCGCCAAGGTTCTGGGCGATGGCATCCTGACCCCGGATATCGCCGCCGACCGCACCAAGGCGGTGGGCACCGTGGCCATGGGTGACGCCATCGTCAAGGCATTGCTTGCCTGATCGTTGTTTTTTTAAATCGGCAAAAGAAAACCCCGCAACCGTTTGCTAGGCGCGGGGTTTTCTTTTGTCTGGTTTACCTCAACTCAATGGTAAATATTTTCGGAGCCACCCATCAATTCGATTTCATAGGGTGTCAGAACTAGGAATCGTCCTTCCTCGATATCGACTTGTTGCAGGAAATTGCAATTCAGGCAGTCACGGAACTTCTCCGCAAACGTCCCTTGTTCCTCGTTGTCGCTGCAAAAGGTGCCGGCCACCGCCCAACAGAATCTGCCGGCAAAGGTGCCGCCGTTGACGCCGTCATATTTCCCCGGGCGAGCGGCAGGGCAAACAGGCTTCGTGCCATTTTCCGGCCCACGTCCGCATTGTTTTACTTCCCAGCAATTTAACCGCCCCATGTGCATACCTCTTTGTTCTCCTGAATCCTATTAACTGCTAGGCGTATTGCTTAATTACACTTTAATCTTGCCGGATTGTATTTGCCATGGGGGAAAGCACGTATTTTTGTATATAGCAATACGGCTTGACGGTTGACACCATTGGGAATACAGGCAGGCTGGGGCGAAAGTGCGGCGAAACGCCTTAGCCGATGCGGTCGACGAAGGCGGCCATGTTTTTGCGCAGGGCTTGATAGGCCTCGGCGGAAAGTCCGGCACCGCGAGCAACGGTTTCGGCCATCTCGGCGGTGAGAAAATCGCCGGGACCATGGGCATCGGCATCGACGCAGAGCATGGCCCCGGTCGCGGCGGCCATCTGGGCGACATGGCCGTTGGTGAGGGAATGGCCCTTGCGGCCGGAGAGCTCAAGGAAGATGCCGCGCGCGGCGGCCAGTTCGGCGTCCTCCCTGCTGATAAAGCCTGGGTGGGCGAGGATATCGACGTTGGCGAGCAGGGCTGCCCGATTGGTACCGGGTTTTACCGGTTCGGTGACGGTCTCGCCGTGGCCGACCACCACCTTGGCGCCAAGGCCCCTGGCCTCGACAACCAGTTCCGCGAACATCTCCGGCGGCACATGGGTAAGTTCGATGCCGGGGAGCAAGAGGGTTTTGGAGTAACGGTTCAGGTCGGCCGCCACCTTGACGATCCGGGGGATGATCCAGTCAAGATTGGAGGAATCGGCGTGATCGGTAATGGCGACGGCTCGGTAGCCGAGGATTTCGACCCGGCGCAGATGCTCGGCCGGAACCAGTTCTCCGTCGCTGAACAGGGAGTGGGTATGCAGATCAATCATCTTCGTGCCGCCTTAAAGAGGTTAGTGTTGTACTCAACCGACCAGATGCCCGCGCAGGGAATGGCTGCAGGCATGCTCAATATGGACCGTCACCAGTTGCCCCGGCACAAAGGTGCCGGCACCGGTAAAGTTTACCACATGGTTTGAACCGGCGCGACCGGCCCATTGCCCATCCCTGTTGGGGCCACTGCTCTCCACCATGATTTCGAGATTGCGCCCCTCGTATTCGCGGTTCCGCTCCTCGACAATCTCCTGCAGCCGCTTCTGCAAGCGGGCGAGGCGGTCGATTTTAACCTCCTCATCCACCTTGTCGGGAAACTCGGTGGATTTGGCGTGGGGCCGGTCGGAGTATTTAAACGAAAAAGCCGCGTGGTAGCGAACCGTTTCCACAAGCTGCATGGTCGCCTCGAAATCCGCCTCGCTCTCGCCGGGAAAGCCGACAATGATATCGGTGGTGAGGGCGATATCCGGTCGCGCTCGCCGCAGCCCGGCGACCTTTTCCAGGTAAGTTTCGATGGTGTACTTGCGGTTCATCCGCTTCAAAACGTCGTTTGAGCCCGACTGGACCGGCAGATGAAAATGGCCGCAAAGCTTGGGGAGATCGGCAAAGCAGTCCATCAGCGCCTGGGAAAGGTCCTTGGGGTTGGAGGTGGTGAAGCGGAGACGGGTGATACCGTCGATCTCCGCCACCGCCCGTAACAACTCGGGGAAGGTTTTGCGGGTGGCCGGATCCTGATCAAGACCGTAGGAGTTGACGTTCTGACCGATCAGGGTCACCTCCTTGATGCCGTTGGCGGCCAGATGGTTGACCTCGGCGATGATGTCGCCGAAACTGCGGCTGATCTCCCGCCCCCTGGTAAAGGGCACCACGCAGTAAGTACAAAAATTGTTGCACCCCTGCATGATGGTGACGAACCGCTTGTAGGGCGAGCCGCTCTCCATGGCGGGCAGGAAAGGGGGGATGACAAAGGCCTTTGATTGTTCGACCGCCACCCTGTGTCCGTGGGTGGCCTGGATGACCAGGTCAGGCAGCTCATAGATATGCTGGGGACCGACCACCAAGTCCACAAAGGGCATCCGGTCGATGATCTTCCGGCCCTCCTGCTGCGCCACGCAACCGGTTACCGCCACCACCAGGCCGGGCTTGTCTTCTTTAAGCATCCGTACCCGCCCAAGCAGGCTGTAGACCTTCTGCTCGGCCTTGTCGCGGATGGAACAGGTGTTGACCACCACCACGTCGGCCAGCGAGATCTCGGTGGTGCGGACATAGGACTCCTGGGCAAGGAGCTGGGCCATGATCTCCGAGTCACGCTCGTTCATCTGGCAGCCGAAGGTTTCTATGTAGGCAAGTCGTTCAGTATGCATTATCTCTCGGGGCGAACAGGTGGTGTGTTGCTAATTAATAACGATATTACAGTTGTTTGGCAAAGTTATCTGATATTGATTCGAAGCGGCCTGACACCCCCAGGGCAGGGGAGAGGCTGCCGAGCAACGACAACACCTCTTCTTCGACCTCAGGCGTGTAGCGCAGTTCAACCAGCCCCTGCCGCACATCCACAGTGGACTGCATGGCCAGATTGTCGTATCCCTCGAGGATGAACCGAAGATAATGAATCCGCTCTGGGGCCATGCGCAACTGAAGGCGCCTAAGTGTTGTCTTTTGTACCATAAACCATCCACTGCCACAAGAAGGCGCGCCGCCCGAGATCCAAACCGGCCCGCAGAGGACAAAATGAAGGATGCGGGGGAGGGGAGCGCCATGGGCGCGCTCGCAGTGCATCCTTCATTTTGCCGTCAACTTTTGGCTAAGAGTTAAACCGAAAGGGCGCTGTCCATCTCGCCGATCAGGTGCTTGTAGCCGGCGAGACGGGGCAGCACCTTCTCCTGCAGGTACTCCTCGGTCTGCTGTTCGGCGCGGCCGGTGAACTCGCTGCCGTCGCCGACCAGTTCATTGAGCTGCTGGAGGGTAAATGGCATCCGCTCGTCATCGGCCAGCCGCTGGAGGAGGTCGTTGTCCATGCCGTCTTCCTTGACCACCTTGCCGGCGGCCACCGAATGGTCACGCACCACCTCGTGCATCTCCTGCCGGCTCTTGCCGAGGGCAACGGCCTCCATGAGGATCTTCTCGGTGGCCATGAAGGGGAGCTCCTGGCGCAGGTAACGTTCAATTTGTTTCGGAAAAACAACCATTCCGATGGTAATGTTCAGGTAGAGTTTAAGTATGGCGTCGGTGAGCAGAAAGGCCTGCGGGATGTCCATCCGGCGGATGGCCGAGTCATCGAGGGTGCGCTCAAACCACTGGTTGGCGTAGGTGGCGCCGAAATCGGCGACCAGTCCCATCAGTTTGCGGGCAAGACCGGTCATCCGCTCCGAACGCATGGGGTTCCGCTTGTAGGCCATGGCCGAGGAGCCAACCTGCTTGGCGGCAAAGGGCTCCTCCTGGACCTTGAGGTTGGAGAGCAGCCGCAGGTCAACGGCAAACTTGTGCGCCGAGGCGCCGATGCCGGCAAGGGTTTCGCCTGTCTTCATGTCGAGCTTCCGCGTGTAAGTCTGCCCAGTTACGTCGAAAACATCATCAAAACCAAGCTTCTTGGCAACCAGCCGGTCAAGCTGTCTGACCTTGTCGTGGTCGCCCTTGAACAGTTCGATAAAGGTGGCCTGGGTACCGACGGTACCCTTGGCGCCACGGGCCTTGACCTGTTTTTCAAGGGCCTCGACATAGTCGAGATCGATGAGCAGATCCTGGATATAGAGGGTATGCCGCTTGCCCACGGTGGTTGGCTGGGCAGGCTGGTAATGGGTGTAGCCGAGGGTTGGCAACCCCTTGTGCTGATTGCAAAAGCCGGCCAGGTTGTTGATGACGTTGACCAGCGCCTTCTTGATCAGAGTCAGGGCCTGCTTCTGAACGAGCAGATCGGTGTTGCAGCCCACGAACTGGGAGGTGGCCCCGAGGTGAATGATGGGCTCAGCGGTAGGGCATTTCTTCCCAAATTCAAAGACATGAGCCATGACATCGTGGCGAATCTCTTTCTCCTTGGCAGCGGCGACGTCATAGTCGATGTCGGTGACGTGCGCCTTCATCTCCTGGATCATGGCGGCGGTGACGATGTCGTTGAGACCGAGTTCATGCTGCGCCTCGGCAAGGGCGACCCAGCAGCGGCGCCAGGTTTCAAACTTGGTGCGCTCGGAAAAGAGCTCCTGCATCTCGCGGCTGGTGTAACGGCTGACGAGTGGTTCCTGATAGATGTCACGGTTCATATTTTTCTCCCTGCGTTCCTGAGTGATTTTTTTAAACGGAAGCCCAACCAAGCCAAGGGCAATCCTTTTTACCAAGAGGGCGTCGAAAGCACAACCGCCCAGTCATATTTTCACTATGTCGCATAATGTATATTATGTATAGTATTGTTTAATTCTGTTAAATCAAGTAGTTGTTGGCGCGGAAATGTCAACGATGTTCAGTTGCCATTCCTCGCGGCCCCGGAAGAAATTTTTCTGAATGGTGAAAGCTGGAAGCGCTGAACGCCCTTCGACCTGCTCAAGGCAGCCACCCAAACCAAAGCCGATGCCACTGAAACTGACTCCATTGATACGACTGGTGAACTTCAGATGATCAAGGCCAACCACCCTCGCATTCTCGAAAGAGATTTCGCTCGCGGTGGCAAACACCGGCTCCGGGTTGCCGATCCCGAATGGCGCCAGCCGCTGATACCCTTCCATGAAGCCGTTTTCTCCCAGTTCCTCAGCGCTGAGCACATGATCGATCCACAACAAGGGCTCTAACGCCTGTAAATCGAGCCGTTGGGCGATTATCACCTCAAGGCGCTCGACGAACGCGGCCAGGTTTTCCGGCACCAGCGAGACCCCCACGGCGCAGGAGTGACCGCCGTAGCTCGCCAACAGATCCGCGCAACCGGTCAGGACATCGTGGATGTCCATTCCGGCAACCGATCGGCCAGAACCCTTCAGCAGTCCATTGCCGGCGGTGGTCAGAAGCAAGGTCGGGCGGTTGAAATCCTCAGCCAGCCGCGAGGCCGCGATGCCCAGGATGCCGCCATGCCACTCCTTGTCGTGTAAAACCAAGACGCGCGCGCCCTCGGCGACGAGCCTGGCCGCCCTTGCCAGTGCCTCTTCGCTTACCTGCCTGACAATCTCCTGTCGCTCCTGGTTGGTGGCGTCAATCTGCTTGGCCAGCGCCTTGGCCTCGGCCTGATCCTCGCTCAGCAGCAGCCTGAGGGCCGGTTCGGCGTCGCCAAGGCGGCCCGGGGCGTTGAGGCGCGGCCCGATCCGGTAGCCGATATCGTCGGCGTTCACCCGCTGAACGTCGATATTGGCTACCGCCAGGAGGTGCCGCAGGCCCGGCCGATTGGTGCGGGCAAGCACATCGAGGCCGGCGATGGTCATGATCCGGTTGGCGTCGACCAGCGGCGTCATGTCGCAGATGGTACCGATGGCGACCAGGTCCAGGTAGGCCTTGAGGTTGGGGGCCTGAGTGCGGTCGCTGAAATACCCGCTTTCCAGGAGATGACCGCGCAGGCCCATGGCGAGATAGAAGGCAACCCCGACCCCGGCCAGGTGCTTGAAGGGAAACGCGCAACCCGGCTGCAAGGGGTTCAGGATGGCATCGGCTGCCGGCAGTACCGGCGGCGGCTGGTGATGGTCGGTAACGATTACGGTAAGGTCCAGCTCCTTGGCGCGGGCCACCTCGCTTACGTCGCTGATCCCGCAATCGACCGTAACAACAACCGTGTTTTTGTTCGCATCTTCAACGAGTTCGGTGCTAAACCCATAACCGTGCTCAAGTCGTTTGGGCTGCCGGCAGATGTATGCAACCCCCAACTCTTTCAGAAACAGGGCCAGGACCGCGACCCCGGTTACCCCGTCGACATCGTAGTCGCCGAAGATGATG
>JAOUHH010000163.1 GCA_029865195.1 Desulfobulbaceae bacterium | reverse complement strand
GTTGCCGGTGGGGGCGGTGGTTGAACTGAACACCGTCTGGACCATCTCCGACATCTTCAACGCCATGATGGCCTGGCCCAACCTGATCGGGCTCCTCTGCCTGAGCGGGGTGGTGGTCAGAAGCACTCGGGAATACTTCAGCGATCCGGCCAGGGTCTATCCGGCCGGGACGAGATGATCCCCGTCGCCACCTACGGCGGCTGAACCCTCAAGACAGGTCTTGCCCATGCTCATCAGGAAAATCAGTGGCGGCTGGACCGGCGGCGTGATCGGAACCTTTGCCGCCGCCGGTGCGGTTTGGCTTGCGGGGCGGCTCGGTTTCGCCTCCGTCCTCGGCATCAACCTCGCCCCCAAGCTCACCCCGGCCTGGATGTATCCGCGCCTTGCCTGGGGCGGGGCGTGGGGATTGCTCTTCCTGCTGCCGCTGCTCAAGGATCAGCACCTGCTGCGCGGCATCCTCTTCAGTCTCGCGCCGACCCTGATGGTTTTTTTGAAATACGTTCCCGGCCTTGAAAAGAATCTTTTCGGCCTGTCGTTCGGGGCCATGCCGCCGGAGCTGATCTTGATAATTCATTTCGTCTGGGGTATTGTTGCCGCCTTCTGGTACCGGGAAGCCCTGCGTTAATCAATTGCGGATGAATACACCTTGAATATGCACATGATTTTCGGCCTTCTGGGCGGCCTCGGCCTCTTCCTGCTCGGCATGCGGCTGATGACCGACGGTCTGCGGCTGGCGGCCGGCAACACCCTCCGCACCATCATCGCCCGCTCCACCGGCACCGTCCTCCGCGGGCTCCTTTCCGGCGCCTTCATCACCGCCCTGGTGCAGGCCTCCAGCGCCCTGGTGGTGGCGTCCATCGGCTTCGTCAACGCCGGGCTGATGACCCTGACCCAGGCGATCACCCTCATCTACGGCAGCAATGTCGGCACCACCATGACCGGCTGGCTGGTGGCGATGGTCGGTTTCGACATCGACATCAAGGCCCTGGCCCTGCCCATGCTTGGCCTCGGCATGGTGATGCGGGTGGCGGGCAGCGGCAAACGCTATGGCGCCGTCGGCGAGGCGCTGGCCGGCTTCGGCCTCTTCTTCCTCGGCATCGACGAACTGAAGGCAGCCTTTGCCGGCCTCAGCAACACCATCAACCTGGACGCCATTACCGGCAGCGGTCCGCTGGAGATGCTGCTCTTTGTCGGCTTTGGCTTTCTGTTGACCTTTCTCATGCAGTCCTCCAGCGCCGCCCTGGCCATCACCCTCACCGCCGCCTCCGGCGGGGTTGTCGGCCTGGAAGCGGCGGCGGCGATGGTCATCGGCGCCAACGTCGGCACGACCTCCACCGCCGCCATGGCCGCGCTGGGCGCGACCCCCAACGCCAAACGGGTTGCCGCCGCCCACGTTATCTTCAACCTCCTCACCGGCGTGGTCGCCTTTCTCCTGCTGCCGCTGATGTACATCCACCTCGCCGATGTCGCCCTCCTCCTGCACATGGACACCGGCCCGGCCACCCTGTTGGCGCTTTTCCACACCCTCTTCAACGTCCTCGGCGTGATTCTGATGCTGCCGCTCACCCGCAGGCTGGTGCGAATCCTCGAAGGCTGGTTCCGCAGTCACGAGGAGGATGAGGCGCGGCCCCGCTACCTTGACAGCACCGTGACCTCGACGCCGGTCATGGCCATGCACGCCCTGGCCATGGAATTAGGGAGGATCGGCGCCATCGCCCGCAGAATGGCCGAGGGGGCGATCAGCAGCGAGCAGGGGCCCAGCGCCCGGCTGCAGGCGGACAAAACCGTGCTCGACACCCTGGTCGACGCCACCGCCGAGTTCAGCACCGCCACCCAGCGCGGCCATCTCCCCAAGGACCTCGACGGCGTGCTGCCCAACGCCCTGCGCGTCACCGGCTACTACACGATCATGGCCGAGCTGGCCATCGAGGTCGCCAACCTCCAGCAGAACATCCAACCGGTACATGACCCCGAGGTGGCCGCAGAGATCGCCAGGTTCAAGGGGGCGGCGGTCAAAACCATCACCAGCGCCAACAGCGAGGCGGAAAACTTTTCAGCCCAGGAAACCGCCCAACTGCTTGCAAACCTGAACGAAGCTTACAGCCACCTGAAGGCCGCCTTGCTGCGGGCCGGCACCCGGGGCGACCTCACCCCGCGGCAGATGGTGCATCATCTGGAACAGAGCAGTCATATCCGCAAGATCGGCGAGGAAGCGGAGAAAGGGGCCAGATACCTGATCAACTTCACCTCCCAAACCGCCGACAACGTGCCCGCGGGAACGGAAAGCGTCGCCGCGCCGGCCTGAAACCGGAGCTTCGCCCCCTTTTCACAGACAAAAGGACAGATCCAATGGCCAAACCGTGGCAAGTGCTCGACAATGCCGATACCGAGGAAGGACGCCTCGAACTGCGGCAGCGGGGCGAGAAGGATTTCCTGATCACCATCGATAACCGGGTGCTGATGACCTCCACCGCCAACCGGTCCGAACAGTCATTGGCGGAACTCGCCTGCCGGGCGATGCGCAACCAGACCGATCCGCGCGTGCTGATCGGCGGCCTGGGCATGGGCTACACCCTGAAGGCGGCCCTCGACAACCTTCCCGCCGAGGCCAAAGTGGTGGTGGCGGAACTGAACCCGGTGGTGCTGCAGTGGTGTGCCGGCCCCATCGCCCACCTCACCGACGGGGCGGTGAACGACCCGCGGGTAACGGTGGAGATCGCCGATGTCTCGACACTGATCACCGCCGCCGCCATGGGCGGTGACGCCGGCCGTTTTGACGCCATCATCCTCGATCTGTACGAAGGCCCCCACGAGGAGGCGGCGGAATACGACCACCTCTACGGCGACGCAGCCCTCGAGCTGAGCGGGACGGCGCTGCGGCCGGGCGGTGTATTCGCGATCTGGTCGGAGGACCCGGACAAGACCTTCGAACGCCGCCTCACCGATGCCCGCTTCTCCTTCACTAAAGAACGGCCCGGCCGTGGCGGCCGCCGCCACGTGGTCTATATCGCCAAACGGCTTGCCACCGGCGCCAGCCGCAAACCGCTCCCCGGCCCCTCCGGCCGACGGCACGGCCGGAAGAAACCGTAAGGGTGCCCATCTTGCAACTCCTCGCCGATAACAGACCGTGGTCAACCTGGCTCCTCGCCGTCATCCTCGTGACTATAGGCATACTCCTCTATGCCAACACCCTGCACGCCCCCTTTTACTTCGACGACATCCAGAATATCCGCGACAACAACGCCATTCGCATCACAAACCTTTCCCTGGCGCAGCTCGCCGACGTAATCGAGCACGCACCGACCCCCAATCGGCCGCTGGCCAATCTCTCCTTCGCCATCAACCATTATTTCCATCAGGACCGGTTGCCGGGCTACCATCTCGTCAACATCACCATCCATCTTGCCGCCGCCCTGCTGCTCTTCCAGCTCCTGGCGACCACCTTTTCCCTGCCCGGAGCCGGTGTCGAGGCCAATCCCCGCCTGCTCGCCTTTCTCGCCGCCCTGCTCTGGCTGGCCCATCCCATCCAGACCCAGGCGGTCACCTATCTGGTCCAGAGGATGACCAGCCTTGCCGCCATGCTCTCTCTCCTCGCCCTCTGCTGCTATGCGCGGGGGCGGGTGGATCAGGAAGCCAACCGCAGTCACCGGGGCTGGTTCTGTGCCGCCGCGCTGGCCTGGGGCCTGGCGCTTGCCACCAAGGAAACCGCTGTCACCCTGCCCGTTTTCATCTTTCTGTACGAATTCTATTTCTTCCAAAATCTCGACCGCGGCTGGCTCAAAAAAACCATCCCGTGGGGCGCGGCCGTTCTGGCCATCGTGCTGCTGGCCTGCTATCTCTACACCAACGGCCACCCCCTGGAGACGATCATAAGCAGCTTCCATTACCGCGACTTTTCCCTGCCGGAACGGCTGCTGACCGAAAGCCGGGTCATCTTCTTCTACATCACCCTCCTGCTCTTCCCCCATCCCTCGCGGCTGAGTCTGGATCATGATTTTGCCGTCTCCCACGGCCTGACCGACCCGTTATCCACCCTGCCGGCCGTGGCGGGGCTGCTGGCCCTGCTCGTGGTCGCCTGCGCCATCGCCAAGAAAGAACGCCTGCTCTCCTTCGCCCTGCTCTGGTTTCTGGGCAACCTCTTCCTGGAATCGTCCTTCATCGGCCTTGAACTGGTCTTTGAACATCGCCTCTATCTGCCCTCGGCCTTGCCGCTCGCGCTCCTGCCGGTGGCGGCCAGTCGCCCCGCCCGGCTCCGGCCATTCCTGATCGGCATTGTTGCCCTCATTATCGCCCTCTGCTCTTTCTGGACCTATGAACGCAACCAGACCTGGCGAGAGCCCATCCCCTTCTATCAGGATATGGCCGCCAAGGCGCCGGACAAATCCCGACCGCATTACAACCTCGGGATGGCGCTGGCCGAAGCCGGCCGTTACCCAGAGGCCATCCCGGAATTCAGCCAAGCGCTGCAACTGGACCCGCGCCTGCTGATGGCGCACTCGCAACTGGCGCATGCCTACGCCCAAACCGGCCGCATCGATCTCGCCTTGTTGCATTACGGCAAGGTCTTGGCGACAAACCCCGGTGATGCGCAGGCCCTGGCCGATATCGGTGTCCTGTACGGAAAGCAGGGTGATCTCGCCACGGCCCAGGCCTATCTGGAACAAGCCCTTCGCATCGCCCCCGACAACCCCGGCTTCCTCCTCAACATGGGCACCGTCCTGCACCGGCAGGGCGACCTCCTCGCCGCCATGGCGCTGTACCGGAAATCTCTGCGCTTCGACCCCGCTAACGCCCAGGCCTACAACAACATCGCCTTGATCCTGTTTGCCCAGGGTGAATACCCGGAGGCGGCGGCGTATCTGCAAAGGGCCCTGACCATCGATCCGCGCCACCAGGAAGCGCGGCGCAACCTGGAAGCGCTCGGCCGCTTCCGCCCACCCACCCCCTAAGCACGCCCTTTTCTCCCCCGACGTTTGCATCCACCGGTTCCGCCGGGGTATAAGATGAAAACAAAACCCTTTCCACCGCTTTACGCCGAGGACCGCTTGATGCCCACGCCCGCCCCCCACACCCAAACCGCCGAGTCAATCTGGGAATCCCTGCAAACCGCGCCTGAGGGGCTGAGCCCGGCCGAGGCGAAGAAACGGCTGGCGCAGCACGGCCCCAACCTGTTGCGCGAAGGCAAACGCCGGCCGCCCTGGGCAATGCTCCTCGATCAGTACCGCGACCCGATGATCATCCTGCTGCTGGTGGCGGCGGCGATCTCCGGGGTGATCGGCGAGGGGGAGGACGCCATCGCCATCCTGGTCATCGTGGTGCTGAACAGCCTCATCGGCTTTGTGCAGGAGTTCCGGGCCGAACGGGCGATGGCGGCGCTGATGGCCATGGCCGCCCCCCATGCCCGGGTACGGCGGGCGGGACTGGTGCTGACCATCCCGGCCCGGGAGGTGGTGCCAGGTGACGTGGTGCTGCTGGAAGCGGGGCAAGTGGTTCCCGCCGACCTGCGGCTTGTCGAGATCCGGGGCCTCCGGGTGGACGAGGCGCCGCTCACCGGCGAGTCGGTGCCGGTGGACAAGACCATGGACCCGATCAGCGATCCCAAGGCGGCGGTGGGCGACCGCTTCAACATGGTCCACAAAGGCACCACCGCCACCTATGGCAGCGGCGTCGGCATCGTCACCGCCACCGGCATGAACACCGAGATGGGCAAGATCGCCGGGCTGCTCGACAGCGCCGCAATGGTCAAGACCCCGCTCCAGAAACGGCTGGCCAGGGTGAGCCGCAATCTCGCCGTCGCCGCCATTGTCATCTGTGTCATCGTCTTTATCACCGGGGTCATGCAGGGGGAGGGGATGCTGCGGATGTTCCTGACCGCCGTAAGCCTTGCCGTGGCCGCGGTGCCGGAAGCGCTGCCGGCGGTGGTCACCATCAGCCTCGCCCTGGGCGCGCGGCGGATGGTCAAGCAGCAGGCCCTGATCCGCCGCCTGCCGGCGGTGGAGACCCTGGGCTCGGTGACCTGCATCTGCACCGACAAAACCGGCACCCTCACCGAGAACCGGATGCAGGTGGAAATGCTGGTGGACCACGAGTTGAAACCGGTAACCCAATACCATCAGGCCCAGGACCTGCTGCTGGGCCTGGCGATCAGCAACGAGGTGCAAGCGGATGGGGAAGGCGGGCTCCTGGGCGATCCCACCGAGATCGCCCTCCACCAAAAAGCGGCGGCAATGGGCCTCCGCAAGGAAGAGGCGGCGGCCGACTATCCCCTGGAGGCAATGGTGCCGTTCAGTTCCGAGCGGCAGATGATGACCACACTGCACCAGACCCCTGCCGGGGATTGGCTGTCGATCACCAAGGGCGGGCTTGAGGCCGTAGCGGTCCGTTGCCTGGGATTGGACCGCGCGGAGGTGGAGGCCCAGCACCAGCGGATGGCGATGGCGGGCTTACGGGTGCTGGCCTTTGCCTGCCGCCGTTTTGCCGACAAACCGGAGAGCTTTGACGAACAGACCCTTGAAACGGGCCTGACCTTCCTCGGCCTCTCCGGCGCCCTCGACCCACCGCGCCC
>JAOUHH010000364.1 GCA_029865195.1 Desulfobulbaceae bacterium | reverse complement strand
CAAGACCAAACCGGAGGAGGCGTCGTCGCGCATCCTAACCGCAATGAACGAGGAGCAGAAATCACCTCCCGCTCCGGTGACCGTGGCCAAACCGACCGCCCCCACCCCGCCCAAAATCGCCAAGCCGACACCGATGCCCCAAAAGACGGAAGTGCGGCTGGCCGCTGTTCAACCGCAGGGGCCGGCGTCTTCCCTCCAGAAGCTCGAAGCGGCGCCTGCAGGTGCCGAGGGGGTGGTGGCCGTGCCGCCTGAGCAGGTCATCCCCGGGGTGGTCTACGGCCACCTGAAGGTTGAAAAGGTTACCGGCAAGGGCAAGAACAGGCTGGGGACGATCCGGGTGGAGGCCGGCGAAACCCTGGGCCACTATGCCGAATGGCTCGGCGTTCGCGCCAAGGATCTGCGGCGGTTGAACGGTCTGCGCTTCGGGGCCACCCTGCACTTTGACCAGCAGCTGCAAATCCCGCTGGCCACCGTCAATCGCGAACAGTTCGAGGAACGCCGTTTCGAGTATCACAAGGAAATCGAGGAGGATTTCTTTGCCGCCTATCGCATCGAGGAGATGCGTAATTACCGGATCAAAAAGGGCGACAACATCTGGCTGCTGAGCAGCAATGAATTCGAGGTGCCGTTCTGGCTGCTTAAAAAATACAACACCGACAAGAATTTCGACGGCTTGAAACCCAATCAACAACTGCTGGTGCCGGTTATTGAAACCATCAGCGACCGGCTCTCCTCCCCGCGCCGACTGCCGTTACCTTCCGGTTGATCGGCGCGGCTAGCCTCCCCCGCATCGCGGCATCCACCCCAGGGTGTCACTGATTGCACCGTTACCGACCAGCGCGCTGTCATGGCCGCTCAACCCCATGGTTGCGGGCATGGTGATCGACTCGAAGATGCCTGATTCGCTTGGCCCGGCACTAATTTCCGCCATCGCCGCACTTCCCTCTTGCGTTCTTCCTTTATTCACTGTTTATTCAATGGAATTGGTCAGATAGCAATTGACCGAGGTCTTGCCATACAACCTTTGGGGGGAGAGTGCATGGATAACATTTTGGGAGTCGTCGACTCCATTGTCTGGGGCCCGGTCACCATCGTGCTGCTGGTCGGCACCGGCATCCTGATGACCTTGCTGGTCCGCGCCATTCAGCTGCACAAATTCCGATATGCCTGGCTGCTCATCTCAGGCAAATTCGACAACCCCAACGACCCTGGCGAAATCACCCATTTCCAGGCGCTCAGCGCCGCCCTTTCCGCAACCATCGGCACCGGCAACATCGCCGGGGTCGGCACCGCCGTGGCCATGGGCGGGCCGGGCGCGGTCTTCTGGATGTGGGTGACCGCTGTCTTCGGCATGGCCCTCAAGTACAGCGAATGCCTGCTTTCCCTCAAGTACCGGGCAATCCATGAAGACGGTTCGGTGAGTGCCGGCCCCATGTACTACCTCGAACGCGGCCTGGGCTGGAGATGGCTGGGGCTGCTCTTCGCCTTCTTCGCCGCCGTCGCCTCCTTCGGGATCGGCAACATGGTGCAGGCCAATTCGGTGGCGGCGCCGCTGCTCACCGCCTTCGGCATCCCCAAGCTCGTCACCGGTCTGGTGATCGGGGTGCTGGTGTTTTCGGTGATCGTCGGCGGCATCAAACGGATCGGCCAGGTGGCCAGCGCGCTGGTGCCGTTCATGGCGATCTTCTACATCCTCGGCGCCCTGATCGTGATTTTCCGCAACTACGATGCGGTGCCCGCCGCCTTTGCCTTGATCTTCCATGACGCCTTTACCGGCACCGCCGCCTCCGGCGGCTTTGCCGGCGCTGCGGTGGCACAGGCGATCCGGATGGGGGTGGCGCGCGGCGTCTTTTCCAACGAGGCGGGCCTGGGCTCCGCGCCCATCGCCCACGGCGCCGCCCAGACCGAGGAGCCGGTCCGGGAAGGGCTGGTGGCCATGCTTGGTCCCTTTATCGACACCATCGTCATCTGCACCATGACCGCGCTGGTCATCGTCCTCACCGGCGCCTACAGTTCCGGCCTCTCCGGGGCGGACCTCACTGCCCGCGCCTTCAACATGAGCATGCCGGTGCTGGGCGGTTACGTGGTCACCTTCGGCTTGACGACCTTTGCCTTTTCCACC
>JAOUHH010000363.1 GCA_029865195.1 Desulfobulbaceae bacterium | reverse complement strand
TCTTTTTTACCCCCGACAAGCCGTCGTTTATAACGGCTTGTCAATCCCCAGTCAAGAACTTTTTTCTTTTATTCTCAACACTTCCGGACAAACTCGATCTGCCCGGCGAGGAGGCGACAAACTACCCGATCACCCGCAGCCGGTCAACACCTTTTCTTCGCTTTATCGCCTTTTCTTCACCGACCCGACAAAAGCTCCGCAACTCCGCACGGTTCGCCGCACCCCGGCCTGCGCCACGGATACCGTCATGTCCGGTTAATGGCGGCGGCGGCGCAGGCGGCGCCGAAGCCGTTATCGATGTTGACCACCGAGATCCCGGGGGCGCAACTGTTGAGCATCCCCAACAAGGCGGCAATGCCGCCAAAGCCGGTGCCATAACCGACACTCGTCGGCACGGCGATGATCGGCTTATCCACCAGCCCACCCACCACGCTGGGCAGTGCGCCCTCCATGCCGGCAACGACGATCAGAACCGACAACGACTGCAGCAGTTCTCGGTGGGCAAGCAGCCGGTGAATGCCTGCCACCCCGACATCATATATATGTTCAACCCGGTTACCGAGGCATCTGGCCGTCACCAGCGCCTCCTCGGCAACCGGCATGTCGGAGGTGCCGGCGGAGAGCACCCCCACCACCCCCCGCCCCCGGACGGGAACCTCCTCCGGCGCACAACTGGTGAGCATCCGCGCCTGCTCATGATAGAGCAGGGAAGGCAACTCCCGTCGCACCAGCGCCGCCTTCGCACCGTCCACCCTGGTCGCCATCGCCATCCGGCCATGCACGGCCATCTTGCCGAATATCGCGCCAATCTGTTCCGCGCTCTTGCCCTCGCCGTATATCACCTCCGGCAGGCCGGTGCGCAGGACGCGATGATGGTCGAGACAGGCAAAGCCAAGCCTTTCGGCGGGCCACCCCTTCAAAATCTCCACCACCTCGGCCACCTCACGGCTGCCGTTCCGCACCGCGTCGAGCAATTCGGTCAATTTCCCTTCATCCATTTCCCTTACCCCTGATCAACGAACCAGTCCCCGAACCCACTTGCAATCGCCCGGCATCTGCAATATTATGCGCCGATGAATCATACCCGTCGCGCCGCCGCAGCCGCCCTGCTCGTCTCCTTCCTGCTGCTGCTCGGCAAATTCACCGCGTACTACCTCACCGATTCCAAGGCGGTTCTTTCCGACGCCCTCGAATCGATCATCAATGTCGTCACCGCCGCCTTCCTGCTCTTCAGCGTCACCATCGGCAACCAACCCGCCGACCGGTGTCACCCCTACGGCCACGGCAAAATAGAATCCTTTTCGGTGGGCCTCGAAGGCGGCTTGATCCTGCTGGCCGGCATCGTCATCCTCGTCGAGGCGATCCCCGCCTTTTTCACCCCCATGGCCCCGCAACGCCTGGACGCTGGCCTGCTCATCCTGGGCGTTGCCGGCATCATCAACCTCGCCTTCGGGCTCCATCTCATCCGGCAGGGCGAGAAGCACAAATCCGCGGCCCTGAAGGCCGACGGCCATCATCTGCTCACCGATTTCTACACCAGTGGCGGCGTCATCCTCGGCCTGATCGGGGTGAAGTATACCGGCTGGCTGTGGCTCGACCCCCTGGCCGCCTGCCTGATGGCGATCAACATCCTCTTTCCGGGGGTGAGGCTGCTCCGCCACGCCACCAAAGACCTGATGAACGAGGCGGACCCGGCCCTGCTCAACAAGATCGTCACCGCCCTCAACCGGATCAACTCCTCATCCTGGCACTGCCCGCACCGCCTCAGGGTGATCCGCTCCGGCACTTACCACCACATCGACCTGCACATCACCGTCCCCAACTACTGGACGCAGACCCAGGGCCACTGCGTGGAGAAAGAGGTTGCCCGCGCCCTGCTGGAGGCCATGAACGAGGAGGGCGACGTGATGATCCATCTCGACCCCTGCCGCCCCACCTGCTGCGGCTGTTGTCCCATGGAGCCCTGCCCCATCCGCGGCAGCGCCTTCAAGCAGAAACCGCCCTGGACCCTCGAAAACCTCGTCGCCCTCTCCCCCAACTGTCCGTCGGGCATCATGGTCGACAAGGGGTAACAATACCTCCGCGCCGCCGCAAACCGAGAAACGTAACCTACCACGTCCCCC
>JAOUHH010000162.1 GCA_029865195.1 Desulfobulbaceae bacterium | reverse complement strand
CAGAGAAGGCGATTTGCCGTTGCCGTCTACCAGGCCGCCCATCAACCCGACCACCTTGTCCTGCACCTCCTTGTAGGCGACATCGCCCACCACCACCATGGTCAGGTTGTTGGCCTGGTAATGTTTCTCCATGTAACGCAGGATATCGTCGCGGGTGAAGGATGAGACGCTCTCCTCGGTGCCGATGATCGGTTTGCGGTAGGGATGGGTGGTGTACGCCTCGGCCATCAGCCGCTCGAAGAGCTTGGTTTCGGGCCGGTCGCGGCGCATATAGAGCTCTTCCAGCACCACCTTCTTCTCCCGCTCCAGTTCCTCGGCATCGAAAACGGAGTTGAGCACGGCGTCGGTCAACACATCCAGGGCCGATCCCCAGTGCCGGGCGGAAAGGGTCGCATGATAGACCGTGTAGTCGTAGGAGGTGTAGGCGTTGATCTTGCCGCCCACCCCTTCCACCGCCTCCGCCAGTTCGCCAGGCCCCCGGGTGGGGGTGCCCTTGAAGATCATATGTTCGATGAGATGGGTAATCCCCGCCTCGCTGGGCTCCTCGAAGGCGCTGCCCGCCTTGACCCAGATCTGCACGGTGGCCACCTTGGTGCCGGGTGTTTCCTTGACCAGCAAGGTCAGGCCGTTGTCCAGGGTCTTCTTGTACAGGTGGGGGGCCAGGAGAGCTGCGTGGCTTGGTATGCTTGTCATAGTCATCGTGCCCAGAAGTGTGAACAGTAAGAAAAAAACAGGTACGAACCGCCGTTTCATCGGAACCCACCCCTCTCCCCGCCATGCCGGCGGAAGTTGAAATTACTTGGAATCATTATCGATTAGTCCGTGCCTAGCGACGATTCCCCACCATACTGTAAAGAGGTTCCGGCCGTCAAGCGGTCAGGCCTGGCCGCCCCGGCGGCGACGGAAGGCAAAGATCAGCCCGCCGGCGACGATCATCACCCCGCTCAGCAACTGGCCCATGGTCAGCGAGGCCATCAGGAAACCAAGCTGCGGGTCCGGCTCGCGAAACAGCTCCGCGAAGGAGCGCAGGAGACCGTAGCAAACGAGGAAGGAGGCAAGGATAAAGCCGTGCGGCCAACGCCTCTCCTTGAGGCGCCAGAGGATGACAAAGAGCAGCACCCCCTCCAGCAGACATTCATAGAGCTGGGAAGGATGCCGGGGCAACGACCCGCCGCCGGGAAAGACCATCGCCCACGGCACCTCGCTCACCCGCCCGTACAGCTCGCCGTTGATGAAGTTGCCGATCCGCCCGAGGGCGATGCCGATGGGCCCGGCCGCCACATAGAAATCGGCGGCCTGCCAGAAATCAAGGCCATGCCGACGGCAGAAAAGAAGCCCGCCGAACAGGATGCCGAGCAGGGCGCCATGGAAGGACATCCCGCCCTGCCAGGTGGCGATGATCTCCCCGGGATGGGCAAGGTAGTAGCTTGGGTTGTAAAAAAAGACGTAGCCCAGCCGACCGCCGAGGATCATCCCGAACAGGAGGACAAAGTTCAGATTCTCGAAATGGTCGGCGAGCCGCCGGGCATCGAATTTTTGTATCTGGTGCCGGACCAGATGGTAGGCGGCGAGAAAGCCGAGGACGTACATCAGGCCGTACCAGCGCACCTGGAGCGGGCCGAGGCGGAAGATGACCGGATCGATCTTAGGGTATGGGAGCATATTTTTTATCCTTACAAAAGGCACGCAATATGGATCGGGTTCGCCAAGTGACACATTACTATATCCGGGAAAGCCGGCAACGCCATCATCCTTGGCAGAGTGGGCAGAAGAAGGTGGCACGGCCGCCGACCACCACCCGCTCAATGGCGGTCCGGCAGCGGTGGCATGGCTTACCGGCACGACCGTAGACGGCAAGCTCCAACTGAAAGTAGCCCGCTTCGCCGCCGGCATTCACGTAATCGGAGATGGTGGTGCCGCCCGCGGCGATGGCCTTCTGCAACACCTTGCGGGCCGAACGGACAATGGCCCGCCACTGTTCGGCGGACAGGGCGGCAGCCGGGGTCAGCGGATGCACGCGGGCCGCAAACAGAGTTTCGCTGGCGTAGATGTTGCCGATCCCCACCACCACCCGGTTCTCCATCAAGAAACCCTTCACCGGCAGCCGCCGGCCAAGCGCCCGTTTCTGCAGGTAGACGGCGGTGAAGTTCTTCCCCAGCGGCTCCGGGCCAAGCCCGGCAAAGGGATCGGCGGCAACGAACCGGCGGGCTGAAAAGAGTTGCACCGAACCGAACCGCCGGGCGTCATTGAACCGCATCTCCAGACCGTTGTCCAGCAGGAAGCAGAGGTGGTCATGCCGGGCGCGGGGGACCTCGGCACCGAAAAGCCCCAGCCGGCCGGTCATGCCGAGATGGATGAGCAGCCGATCCCCGCCATCGGTGCGAAGGATGAGAAACTTGGCGCGACGGTCAACCCCGACGATCCGGCAACCGGGCAGCCGCGTCTCAAGCTCGAGGATGGGCACCGGCTGGCGAAGCGGCTTACCGCTACCGGAAACCTGCTCGATCAGGCGGCCGCTCACCAGCGGCGCCAACCCCTGCCGGATCACCTCTACCTCGGGAAGCTCCGGCATCGCCTACCCTTCCGACCGCAATTTCTTCACCACCTTGGGGATCATGAACGACCCGCCGAACAGCGCCAGCGAGAAGAGCGTTTTCCAGCCGAGCAGCTGCCGCCAGTCACCGCTGGCCCAGACCTCGGCAAGGGTGGCGAAGAAAAAGGTGAGGACAAAGCCGCCGGCGATGATCCCGAACAGGGTGCCGAAGAAATAGTCGCGGAAGGTCACCCGGGTCAGCCCCATCCCGAAGTTGAGCGGGGTGAAGGGAAAGAAGAGCAGCCGCAGGTAGAGGGTGGTGGTAAAGCCGTTGGCGGCGATCCGGTCGTCATAACTTTTCAGGCGGTCGCCGATCAGCGAGGCGGCGAAATCCCGCCCCAGGTAACGGCCGATATAGAACGCCGCCGACGCCCCGAGCAACGCGCCGATTTCGTTATAGATAAAGCCGTACATGGTGCCGAACAGCACCGCGCCGATGCCGGTGAAGAGGGTGGCCGGCAAGAACAGGCAGACCCCGACCGCGTAGATGAGGACAAAGACCAGCGGGCTCCACGCCCCGAAGCCTTCCACCAGCTCCCGGAGGCGTTGCGGCTCGATCCACTGCCGCAGGGACGTGTAACGGAAGAGAATAAACATCACCGCCAGAAAACAAATGAAACCTGCGGCCTTGGCTACCGCGCCGGTGGCGGTTTTTTCCTGGCTCATGATCGCTCCCCGAGGGCGGTGGCGCCCTTCTCTGCCGCGCCCCACAACGGGCATTGCCTGCGGATACACTCCTTGTTGCCGCCAAACTGCCCGCAGGCAAACTCCGCCTCGGCGCGCAGGGTCACCGGCAACAACTCCGCCGAGATCGCGGCCGCCTCCCGCAGGGCGGTGACCGTTTCCCGCTGACAACAGCGGCCGCCCTTGACCGCAGCGATCCGCTCCAAGACCCTGGCGGTCACCGCCTGCGCCTGCTGTCGGCTGCCGGCGGTGAGCGGAGTGGCCGCGAGGATGACGCTGTAGGCAATCCCCACCCCGGCCGCCGCCCCGCAGTTGCCCCAAAATCCGCACACCCCGCCGGGCACCTTGCTGCCGCGCTCAATGCCGGTGAGGATCGCCTCCCGGCTGATGGCACCGCCCAGATTCCGGTAGGTGGCAAGGATGGTCCCCGGCACCATGGCGTGATGCTCCGGCCCGTGCATGGGGATCGCCGGATGGCGGCGGATCTTTTGCAGCAGGGCGAGCATGTCCGTTTCCCCGGTTTCGGCACAGATCAGCCGGATCACCGACAGGCCGTCCTCCTGATGACAGTCGTCGCAGACATAATGCCCCTCGGCGCAAACCGCGTTGGCCTGATGGTTGCCGCCGCAGTAATAACACTGCACCCGCTCCCCCTGCGCAAGATAGGCAATCTCGCCGCCGCAGACCATGCAGCCGGCCTGATGGCGACCGTTATCCGCCTTCTTTGCCGGAGCGGCCGGCGGCGGTGTCGCTGTTGCCAGCGGAATGATCTTGGTCTCCGGTGGTGCCGCCTGCGCCGCGTCGCCGCAGCCGCAGCCCCCCGCAGGCGCGGCCGGCGGGGCGAGGGCGGTCATCGGCTGCAGCGAGGCCTGCGGGGGTGAGGCGCAGCAACTGTTGCTGAAGGCCATGTTGACCACCGCGCCGGCCGCATCGACCACAAACACCGAATCGTCGAGGGCCGTCGCCTCGGCAAGGGCGATGCGCACCCGTCGGCCGCGCGGCAGCAACACGCCGGACTCGGTGGTCACCGCCGCGAAGGGGCCGCGGTAGATCACCTCCACCTCCTGGGCCGTTGCCGGTTTATAACCCCGGAAGGTCAGGGAGTAGAAGGTCACCCCACCCTCGTGGCGATAGGGAAAGCGTTTGACCAACGAAAGGCCGCCGAAACCAGCCGCCCGCAGCATGGCCAGCAACTGCTCCTGCTGGAGGGCTCCGCCCAGGCATTCGCCGCGGAATTTTTCGTCGTTCTTGATCCGCACCGGGATCGAACCGTCGGTGACGATGTCTGAAACCACCAATCGCCCGCCCGGCTTCAAGATCCGGAAAATCTCGTGAAAGGTCTGCCGCTTGTCCGGGCTCAGGTTGATCACGCAGTTCGAAATCACCGCATCGGCGGCATTGTCGGCCAGGGGGATCGCTTCCAGAAACCCTTGCCGGAACTCGATGTTGTCGTAGCCGAGCTTGGCCGTTACCTCGGCCTTGGCGCCCCGGGCGAGATGGAGCATCTCGTCGGTCATGTCGATGCCGTAGACCTTGCCCGCTTTCCCCACCGCGGCGGCGGCCATGAAACACTCGATGCCGCTGCCGCTGCCGAGATCCACCAGCACCTCGCCTTTTTGCAAAGCGGCGTCGCTCACCGGGCTGCCGCAGCCGTAGGACTTCTTCTTCACCTCGGCCGGGATGTAATCGGCCGCCGCCTGGGCCGGGGCAAAGGGGTTGGCGATCTCCTCGTTGGCCCGCACCGCCGCCGCCCCGTAGAAGGCCCGCACCGAGCTGTGGCCCCGATCATCGGCCAGGGAGATCACGCAGTTGCAGTGGGTGAGGGCCACCTCGCCGCTCGCCGGGCAGTCGTGGCGGACGTCGCCCATCCGCAGCAGGATGTCCCCGGTCTGCCGGTCGGGATACCGGCGGGCCTGCTCGCCGATCAGCCAGAGCGCAAGGCCGTTATAGAGTTCGAGGTAGGGGTCGTGGCCGACAAACTCGCCGCCGGCCAGATAGCTGTGGTCGATGTCGCCGCCGCCGATGAGAAAGGCCAGGGGGTTTTCGTGCGAAGAGGGGGCGTCGATGAGCGAGGCGGTGCGGATCTTCTCAAGCACCGGGCTGTGCCGCCACACCGTCTCCAGGCCGTCGGCCAACGGGCCGCAGTTCAACGCCTCGAGCCCGACCAGGGCGGGCGACGGGTAGATCATCCCGTCCGGCCCCACCGCCAGCGACTCCCAACCGGTATTGCTCAGGTCAAAGCGGGTGCCGGGGGTGCTGAACACCTGCCCGCGCAAGGTCTCCACGTTATCGATGACCACCCCGCTGGCCTCGGCTGCCTGTTGCGCCGCCACGAGATGGGGCAGAATCAGGGCCGGGGCCACGAACTGTTCGGCATCGCCCTTGCCGCGGACGAAATGCCAGAGCAGATGGATATTGCCCACCCCCTGCTCGGCGGCAAAGGCGACAATCGCCGGCAGTTCATCAACATTGCCACGATTGACCGCCACCGACAGGGTGGCCTTAAACCCGGCGGACTGGATGGCCGCCAGATTGGCAAGCAGGCGGGGGAAGGTGCCGGTGCCACGCAACCGCTCATGATTTTCCGCAAGGCCGTCCATGCTGATCTGCAGGTGCAGCCGGTCGGCGGGCAGTTTGCGCAACGCCTCCAGATGTTCGCGCAACAGCATGCCGTTGGTCAGCACCACCGCATGCACCGCTTCATCCTGCAGGAGATCGGCGAGAATACCGGTAAAATCCGGATAAACAAAGGGCTCGCCGCCGGTGAAATAGAAGAGGGTGCAGCCCAGCGCGCGGGCCTCGGCCAGCCCCTTGCGCAGGTCGGCCGCGGGCAAGGTGCGGGTTGCCGCCGGCGAGGCCGCAAACAGGCAATGCCGGCAGGCCAGGTTGCAGTTGTCGGTGAGGTGGAACCAGCACTCCTTCAGGCCGGCAAGCTGCAAACTTGCCCCACGCCCCATGTACGGAGCGGCCGGTGCCGGGTCCAGCTGCCCCAGCAGCCGCTCCCGGGCGAGCAGGTCGGCAGCCGTGCCGCCCGCCTGCAACTGCTGCAGAAGAAGATCGGTCGGCGCATCCGGGACCAGCCAGTCCGGCCGTGCCGGTTGCACATAAACGGGCAGCCCGGCTCCTTCCAGCCGTTGCCAAGTGTGGATGAGATGCATTGTCGTTATATCCGGTTATACGAGAGTCATGCGCGGCGGATGCCGCCTCCGGCGAAAACACCGGCAAGGCCGGTGCGTCAGCAAGCCCTTAAATAAATCCGGCGCGGCCGACAAAGTCAAGGAGATTGCTCGCCGCCCACCCGCGCCACGCACGGGTCAGGAACAGATCCCGGC
>JAOUHH010000362.1 GCA_029865195.1 Desulfobulbaceae bacterium | reverse complement strand
AATTCTGCCCGAGACCTAATGCAAAACGCTCAACAACGATCTGGTCAGTTATCTCGGCACCAAGAGCAAAATTGTCCAAAACGGCCAGCGCGGAAAGCTCGAAATAGAGTATAGTTCGCAGGGCGAACTTGAGCGATTGCTCGGGCTTATCATTCGAAAATAAACAACATTGACCCGGTCAATCACATCATCATGGAACACTCACTGACAAGACCTTCTGAGGTGGTACGCACCGAAGCGCTCGGGCGTGACATCTACAGATTGACACTGGTGGCACCGCAGATCGCCGAGGATGCCCGCCCGGGCCAGTTTGTCATGGTACAAACCGCGGCCGGCAAAGACCCTCTGCTGCGCAGGCCTTTTTCCATCCATCAGATCGCCGGCAACGGCACCGTGCAAATCCTCCTCAAGGTGGTTGGCCGCGGCACGAGGCTGCTCGCCGAGACCAAACAAGGGGATTTCATAAGTGTATTCGGACCGCTCGGGAAAGGGTTTTCCATTCCCAAGGCGGGCCAAAACATCTGCATGGTCGGCGGCGGGATGGGCATCGCGCCGCTTCTTTTTCTGGGCAAGTGGATCTTGCGTTCCGGATTCGACGGGAAACTGATTGCCTTGCTCGGGGCACGGTGCGGTGATGAAATCACTACCCTCAAGGAAGATTTCATCCACCTCGGCCTGCATCCGATGATCGCCACCGACGACGGCAGCGCCGGTCACCACGGGCTGGTCACCGATCTGATGCCGCGCAACATGACTCCGGATGAGGAGTGGCTGGTTTTGACATGCGGCCCTTACCCGATGATGCGGGGGGTGGCAAAGATCTGTAAGCAAAAGAACTGGTCATGCCAGGTTTCCATGGAAACGATGATGGCGTGTGGAATGGGGGCCTGCCTCGGCTGCGCCATCTCCAAACCCAATGATCTGCACAGCTACCAGCACGTCTGCAAGGACGGGCCGGTCTTCGAAATGAGCGATATCGTATGGCGATAGAACAACCAGACCTGCGGGTCAAGATCGGCGGCCTGACCTTACGAAACCCGGTGATGACGGCATCGGGTACCTTCGGCTACGGCGAGGAATTTGCATCCTACGTCAACCTGCATCGACTCGGTGCGGTGGTGGTGAAAGGTATATCCCTTAAACCACGCCCCGGCAACCCACCGCCGCGCATCGTCGAAACCCCCTGCGGGATGCTTAACGCCATCGGTCTCGAAAACGTCGGCGCGGATCGTTTTCTTACGGAAAAGCTTCCCTATCTGACCAAGGCAAAGGCAACGGTGGTGGTTAATGTTCTCGGCGACAGCATCGATGATTACCAAAACCTTGCCGCCAAGCTTGACGGTACGCCGGGAATCGGGGCCCTGGAAATCAACATCTCCTGCCCCAACGTGAAAAAAGGCGGCGTCGCCTTCGGCACCGACCCGCTGATGGCCGAAAAGGTAACGGCGGCAGTTCGCAAGGCCACCACCCTGCCACTCATCGTCAAGCTCACCCCCAACGTCACCGACATCGCCACCATCGCCAAGGCGGTGGAGGCCGGGGGCGCGGACGCGGTATCGCTGATCAATACCCTGCTCGGCATGGCCATCGACAGCAAAACCCGGCGGCCGAAGCTCGCCAACGTGGTCGGCGGGCTTTCCGGCCCAGCGGTAAAGCCCGTTGCCCTGCGGATGGTGTGGCAGGTGGCAAAGGCGGTCAAGATTCCGGTGGTCGGCATCGGCGGCATCAGTAACGCCGAAGACGCCATAGAGTTTTTAATCGCCGGGGCGACAGCAATCGAGATTGGCACCGCCAACTTCGTCAATCCCCGGGTCACGGAAGAGATCCTGGTCGGGATCACCGAATACCTCGAGGAAAACCAGCTTGAGTCTATCCAGGAACTTATCGGCAGCCTGGTGATCTAATTATCACCAACACGTTAAATACCATAATTTCAAGTAGTTACATGATGGCAACTCTCCCCGCCTCGGCGCAGAAAGAGCTTCTCGCCCGAATTTACCATCTACACGGCAAATGGACCGATGGCATGCAACTCGCCTGCGCGCGAGGCTGCTCCTCATGCTGCACCCAGAGCGTTACCATGACCTCCCTTGAGGGGGAGGTCATCCTGGGGTATCTCCGCGATCAAAACCGCCTGCCCG
>JAOUHH010000361.1 GCA_029865195.1 Desulfobulbaceae bacterium | reverse complement strand
GGCCCGGCCAAGTCGCCGGACTTGGTGACATGGCCGACCAGGAAGATGGCGGTGTTGCTCTGCTTGGCGAACTGGGTGAGCCGGGCCGCCGACTCGCGCACCTGGCTGACGCTGCCGGGCGCGGACTGCACGTCGGCCACCTGCATGGTCTGGATGGAATCGATGACCATCACCTCGGGCCGCTCGCGGGCCGCTGCCGCGCAGATCGCCTCCACCTGGGTTTCGGCGGTGAGCAGCAACTCCTTGTCCGGCAGCCCCAGCCGTTTGGCGCGCATGGCGATCTGCTGCAGCGACTCCTCGCCGGTGACGTAGAGGGTTTTCACCCGCTGGCTCATCTCGCAGCAGACCTGCAACAACCCGGTGCTCTTGCCCACCCCCGGATCGCCGCCGATCAGCACCACCGAGCCGCGCACCAACCCGCCGCCCAGCACCCGGTCAAGCTCGCGGAGGCCGGTGTGCAGGCGGGCCTCGGTTTCCATGGTCACCGCCGCCATGGGCTGCACCTCGGCCAGGGAGCCGGTGTAGCCGCCGAAGCGGTTGTTTTTTGCCACCGGCTCCAGGGCGGTTTCGGAAAGGGTGTCCCACTGCTGGCAGTCCGGGCATTGGCCGGCCCACTTGCTGTGGGTGGCCCCGCACTGGGAGCAGAGATAGGCGGTCTTGGGTTTGGCCATGTTTTTTCTCCGCGAAAACGGGCGGTTGATCGTTACGAACGGATAGGCAAGATGCACTCTACCCCATTCACACCAGCTCCGCCAGAACCTGATTGGCTACCGGCAGCGCCTTGGCGGTGAGGCGCAGAAAACCGTCCGCCACCGTGAGCAGCCCCTGCCCCTGCAACCGGACAAAGGTCTCGCCGTAGTACGCCTGCGGGGTGACCCCGAACCGCGCCGCCAGCTCCGCCACCGCGATCCCGTCGAGCATCCGCAGGGCCATGATCACTGTTTCGCGGAAGGCGGCGGCAGGCGGCAGCGCCTCCATCTCGATGAAGGGGGGCGTTGCCTCGCCCACCAGCTTGACGAACCGCTCCGGCTCCGACACCTGCCGGAAGCGGAGATGATCGAGACAGGAGACCGCGGCCGCGCCCAGGCCAAGGTAGTTGCCGTTGTGCCAGTAGTTTTCGTTGTGGCGGGAACGAAGGCCGGGCCGGGCGAAATTGGAGATCTCATAGCGCGGCAGGCCAGCCGATGCCAGTTGGCCGTAGGCAAACTCCTCCATCGCCTGCACCGTCTCCTCGTCGGGGAGATGCAGCTCGCCCCGTTCGGCGCGCACGTGAAACGGGGTCCCCTCTTCGACGGAGAGGCCGTAGAGAGCCAGATGCTCAGGGCCTTGGGCCAGGGCAATGGCAACGCTCTCCTGCCAGTCGGCAAGGGATTGGTCCGGCAGGCCATAGATCAGATCGAGGTTGAGGTTCACAAAGCCCGCCGACCGGGCCGCGGCCACCGCCGCCAGCGCCTCCGCCAGCGAATGGCTGCGATCGATCCCTCGCAAGAGCCGGTCTGAAAAGGCCTGCACACCGAGGCTCAGCCGGTTGACCCCGGCCTCCCGCAGTGCGGTGAGCTTTTGAAGATCGACGCTGTTGGGGTTGGCCTCGACGGTAACCTCCGCGCCTGGCTCGAAACTGAAGAGGGTCAGGCACTCCCGGATCAATCCCCCCAGCTCGGCGCCGCCATAGACGGTGGGGGTGCCGCCGCCGACAAAGAGGGTGGAAAAACGCCGCTCGCACACCATGGGATGGCGGGCCAGCTGCTCCGCCTGCTGCCGCAGGGCGTCGAGATAGGCGGGCGGAGGGGCGTGGCCGCAGGGGTAGGAGGTAAAGGCGCAGTAGCCGCACTTGGCGACGCAGAACGGGATATGGAGATAGAGCCCGGCCGGGTGGTCGTACTGGTCCGGGTGCATCGCGGTCACAGGATGGCCGCGCATGCTTCGCGCACTTCCGCCATCAGGCCGTGGTCGGCAAAGCTGTAGGGGGCGTTGGCGCCGGCGATGAGCAGGTGATCGAGGAGGTTGATGTTCATCAGAGCGCAGGCAAGGTAGAGGTTCTTGGTCAGCCGGCGGTCGGCGGCGGAGGGGGCAAGGTTGCCGGAGGGGTGGTTGTGGGCCACCACCAGGGCGGCGGCGTTGACGGCAAGCGCCTCCTTGACCAGT
>JAOUHH010000161.1 GCA_029865195.1 Desulfobulbaceae bacterium | reverse complement strand
TCCAAGCCGACCTCCTTGGCTCTGCGCATTACATTGTCACGTTCATAGGCCGTGATCAAAAGAACATGGGGCGTCGGCACGAGAAACGGCATCGCCTTGATCCGTTTGCCTGCGTCAAGGCCGTCCATCCCCGGCAGCACCCAATCCATCAAGATCAGCCGAAAGGGATGGCCGTTGGCAGCCGCTTCCGTCACCGCAGCCAACGCCTCCTCACCGGAGGCGACCGCCATGGGTTGACAGGAAAAGGCCTCAAGATTTTTCTGCATGATGACCCGCACCAACGGGTTGTCATCCACAACCAGCACCCGCATTTCACTCAACTCAGGCGGCAGGACATGCGTACGTCGTTCCGATTCGGGCGCTAGCATGAACTCGGCAGTAAACGAAAAAGTACTCCCCGTTCCCAATTCGCTCTCCACTTCGATATCTCCATCCATCAATGCGGTGAGCCGTTTGCAGATGGCGAGCCCCAGACCGGTGCCGCCATAGATGCGGGTGGTGGAGGCATCTGCCTGGCAGAAGGCCCGGAACAAGCCCGCCACCTGTTCCGCGGTCATGCCGATGCCGCTATCCTTGACGCTAAAACGCAGGGTGACCGCCTGTTCCTGCTGCCCCTCCAGCCGGACATCGATACTGATCCCGCCCTTTTCGGTGAATTTGATCCCATTGCCGACCAAATTGAGCAGGATCTGTCCCAATCGCAGGGGATCCCCCTTGAGATCGAGGGGGACATCCGGGGCCAGATAATATTGCAACTCAAGTCCCTTTTCGTGGGCCAGGGGGGAGATATTGTTAAGGACATCGATCATGACATCCTCCAGATAGAACACCACCGACTCCATGACCAACTTGCCCGCCTCGATCTTGGAAAAATCGAGAATATCGTTGATCAGTCCCATCAGCGTCTTGGAGGCGGCAGCGATCTTGTTGTGATAATCACGCTGCCGGGGTGTCAACTCGGTCTGCCGGACCAGATGCGTCAGACCGATGATCCCGTTCAAGGGCGTACGTATCTCATGGCTCATGTTGGCGAGAAATTCACTCTTGGCTCTGGCGGCCGCCTCGGCAATCTGCCTCGCCGCTTCCAGTTCATGCAAGGTGCGTTGGTTCTCCTCTTCCCAGCGCTTCCGCTCGGTGATGTCGAAAAAGGTCACCACGCAGCCCACCACCGTCCCCTCCTTGACAATGGGGTAAGCCCAGTACTCCACCGGCAAAGGTGTCCCGTCGCGGCGCCAAAAACACTCCTTGTCGTTATGGGTCGGTCGTCCCTCCCTGAACGCCTTCATGATCTCGCACTGCATGGCCGGGAATGGCGTACCGTCCCAATGGCTATGATGGATACGCTCATGCATCGGCTTGCCAATCAAATCGTTGGGGGTTTCGTAGCCGAGCAAGCGGATACAAGCCGGGTTGCTGAAGATACAGTTCCCCTCCTGATCTTGGCCAAAGATCGCCTCGGCGGTGGAGTCGAGGAGCAACCGCACCTGCTCCTCGCTCGCAAGCAAGGCTTTTTCCGCCTGCAGCCGCTCGGCGATCTCACTCTGGAGTTTGTCGGTACGCTCCTCGACCAATTCCTCAAGGTGTTCCTGGTGTCGCTTCAATTCGCCTTCGGCCCGTTTCGTCTCGGTGATGTCGTTGGCCATCCCCTCCACCGCCACTACCGCCCCCGCATCATCAATAACCGGCGACTCAGCGCATTCAAGCCAGCGGATCGAACCGTCTCGGTGATACAACTCCAGCAGATAGGGATACTGCCGTTCCCCTTGCAGACTTGCCGCCAACCGTTGCCGCGCCTCGGCGTTAAGCCGGTGACCGGTAAGATACTCCTGGCAATTACGCGCGAACTGATCCGGCGTGTAGCCAAGGATATTGAAGATGGAAGGGCTGATATAACTCCACTCGCCCTGCGGAGTAATTGAATAGAAGAAATACTTGTTTTCAAGACTCTCCACCAGGCGCTGGAATCGTTCCTTACTCTGCTGCAGCGCCTTTTCAACAAAATGATGCTCCAGAATACCCGCCACCACCACGGTGATCGCGGCAAGGACCTTCTCGGTTCCCTCCTCCCGTATACTGCCTCCTTTCAAATAGAGGGTGAACACCCCATGCAGTTGGCCCCGGTTATCGATAACGGGGACACAATAATGACCGTGGTCGGGCATATCCGGGGAACTGATTTCGTGACAGGCATCGACATGAGCTACGAACTGCACCCGCTTCTCTTCTGCAGCACGACCGCAGAGACAGCGGCCATAGGGAACCTCGGCGCAGGTGGCAAGGAGAGGCTCCGCAAAACCCAGATGGGCCCGTAACAACAACACCTTTCTGTCACGGTCAGCCAGAAAGAATGCCGCCTTGGGCTCGATTTCGGCAAACGGCAGGGTGGCTAGGCTTTCGACGAATATTTGCAGTTTTACCTGAAGAGAATCTTCCTTCAGGGAAAGGTGCAACATCCTGTTGATGATCTCCTGTATGGCGTTGTTCTTTCTGAGTTCCTGATCAACTCGCTGCCGTTCATCGATTTCCTGGGCCAGTTGCCTGTTGAGTGTTTCGCTGGCCATCCGCCTCCGGACCAGCCCCACGGAAAGAGCCATAAAAAGGAATACCGTGAGTGAAAGGATGACCAGGACCACGCGACGAATGACGAAATAACTCCGATACGCTTCGGTATAACTCTCTTCGCAGACAAGTCCGAAATCATAGACTTCACACCACATCCAACCGCCCACTACCGTAACACCCCGACAATCACGATAACCGTCGATGTCGACGCCGACACTGTTGCCGGAAAGTGCCATGCGGACAGGCAAGATGAAAGGCAGTGCCTGCCGCTCTTTGGGCAGAGGAAACCGTTTCGTCAGGTCGCCACCGGGATCCCGGAGGGAAAGATTGAGCGCCGTGGCCTGATCGCCGGCAAGCAGACCAATTTTCTGCAACTGCTCGGTATATCGGCTTTCGGAAAGGAGGCGACCGGCAGAATCAAAGGCGTAAACATCAAGAACACCGGAGCCGGTAATGCGAAAAAGGTTGTTGAATTCATACGAAGGTTCAAGCATCTGACAGAGGGCGGCGATCACCTTGCCTTTCTGATCAATGATCGGCACTCCCACACAGATCACCGGCCTCATTTGCTGACCTACAACCATGTTTTCCGCATGAAAACGCGGCAAGGCGAAATGATCCTTACCCTCAAAGACCTCCATGAAACTGGTATGTCGACGGCAAATGTCGTTGATCTCCCCCAAATCCTGATCATCGAAGGCAACCACATTACGTCCATCCGGCGCGATGACAAATAACCCCGTTGTCCCGTGCTCACTCAACTCGGGGGCCAATATCTTGCGCAGTTCGTCAAGGTCTTGGGTGCCGCTCAATGCTTCTCGAGCATGGGGCAGCGCCACAAGTCGCTCCACCCTTTGCAGGAAAAGCGGCCTATGCGCCACCTCGCGGACACTGTCAAGCCGTTCATGGCTCCATAACATGACCGCCTCATGGGTTGCCGTCACATTGGAACGTACTCGTTCGCCTACATCGACACCTATCTGGTGCTTAATCCGGTGCAGCCCACCGAGGGTAATGAGCAGAACCGCAACCAGCAGCATAACCAGCATAATTTGCGCTTTATCACGGCGAAACCATCCAAAGAATTTGCTCGTGTCCAAACGGTATGCCAGCCGGAAGTTTTTCATGAGAAATCATTTCCTGGAAAGGTGCTGGGGAAAAACATCCCAACGGAAGGTTGTTACAAAAAACCGGGAACGATTGACAGAACCAGCAGTCCGCAAAGAGATGGAGACGGCCACGCCATTCGTTGAGTTAGGCCCAATGATACCTAACAAAGACGTGTGAATTCAAATCTAATTTCATCCGGAAGGGGTTGAAACCAAAATCAACTTCAATATTTGCCGAAATCGCAGCCCCCATTACACACCAGAATTCAACAAAATACTTTAACTTCTCCATTTACATGTTATTCGGATAAAATAATTTCCATATCTCCCCAAAATCTGTTGCCCTACATGGCATCAGCGGCTACAACAGAATAGTAATCAACATACGAAATAATGCCGACAATCAGGCTGGGTTGCTGCCGGGTACAACCGAAGCAGTGCCGTCCTCCCGAAAATTCCGGAAACCGCAGTATGAATATCAAGTATCGGACTCTGATCACCGTCTGCGTCGTCCTGTTGACCCTGTCCGGTCTGCTGGTTTACCAGGGCATCTCCCAACAGACCGTGGCCCTCGAGGAATCCCTGCAAAAAGAAGAAAAACACATCGATACCATTGTCGACTCCGTCGCCAAGTATTCGCTGTCACCGTACCTGACCCGGATCCAGCATATCCAGGAAGCGCACCCGCAGATCGTCGCCGCCTTCGCCGCCCGCGACCGCGAGGGGCTCCAAGCCCTGGCGGCTCATGAATACCAAGTCCTCCAGAAGGAAAACGAGTATTTTCACGCCTTTGATTTCACCTTGCCGGACGGCACCGTTTTCCTGCGGGTGCAACGGCCGGACATGCACGGCGACAACATCAGCCAATCCAGGGAAATAATCCGGCATGTAGACAGTACCCGCGAGACCGCAGCCGGCTTTGATGTCGGCAAGCATGGGGCCATCTACTGGATCGCCCACCCGCTCTATCTGCATGACCAATATCTTGGTATCATGGAGTTCGGCATTTCCGCACAACAGCTCACCGACGCCATCCGGCAACGGCTGGGCAACGAGGTGACCATCGCCGTCCGTGCCAAGGTGTGGCAAAAAGCGGTCTTGATCCAGAACAATATCCGCCGCATCGGCGAATACTTCCTGATGACCGAAGGGAAGTATCTCTATGAGAAATTTCCGGCGGATATCAATTTCGATCAAAGCCACCTGCTAGTAACCTTCAATGAGAAGACCAATCTGGTCCACAGCCGCATCGCCCTCAACGATTACCGTGGCGATGCCATCGGCAAGATCATCGTCCTGCAAGACATCTCCGAAAAACTGACCGCCAAAAGAAACTTCGTGGTCAGATCGGTCCTGATCGCCGTTGTCCTGGTCGGCACGGCCCTGCTCATCATCTCGCTGACCATCCACCGGTTGGTGGGCAAGCTGGTGTTGTCCGCCGAGGAGAACCGCCTGGCCAAGGAGGAACTCCAGCACGCCCATGACGCCCTCGAGTTGCGGGTCGCCGAGCGGACCGCGGAACTTGCCGCCGCCAATACGGTTCTGCAGCAGGAGATCACGGAACGCTCCCGGGCGGAGGAACGGAACCACGAACAACGTGAATTCCTCCAGAGCATCATCGAATCGCTGACCAACCCCTTCTATGTCATCGACGTGCGGACGCACAAGATCGTCCTAGCCAACCAGGCCGCTTACGGCCTTACCAAACGCCCGCGCGAGGGGTTGACCTGTCACGCCATGACCCACAACCGGGATACGCCCTGCACCGGCGATGAGCATGTCTGCGCCCTGGCCGAGGTCAAACTGACCAAACGGCCGGTGCGGGTGGAGCATATCCACTGCGACAGCAAGGGCGACGGCCTCTATTTCGAGGTTTACGCCTATCCGATCTTCGACCGTGACGGCAACGTCAAGCAGGTCATCGAGTACAACGTCGACATCAGCGAGCGCAAAAAGAACGAGGAAGAGAAAAAGAAGATCTGGGCGCAACTCCTGCAGTCCCAGAAGATGGAGGCGGTGGGCATGCTGGCAAGCGGCGTCGCCCACGACTTCAACAACATCCTCACCTCGATCATCGGCAACGTCCAACTGGCCGCCCTCAAGGCCGACGAAGCGACGGCGGCAAACATCCGCAAACACCTGGACCAGATCATGAACTCGGCGGACCGGGCCGGCGGGCTGGTCCGCCAACTTTTGCTGTTCAGCCGCAAGCATTCCATCGTCGACGAATACCCCCTGACGGATATCAACAAAACCATCCAGAATCTCCACGAGATGCTGAACCGCCTGATCGGCGAGGATATCTCCATCTCGCTCAAACTCGCCGCCGATCTCAACATGATCAGGGCCGACCGCGGCAACATCGAGCAGTTGCTCACCAACCTGGTGGTCAACGCCCGCGACGCCATGCCGGACGGCGGCGAGATCATCATCGCGACCAAGAACGTCTTCATCGATGAAAACAACGAGAAGCAGATAAGCAAAGCAAAAGCGGGCCGTTATGTAGTCCTCTCGGTCACCGACACCGGCAGCGGCATCAGCCAGGAAAACATCCCCCACATCTTCGATCCATTCTTTTCCACCAAGCCGGAAGGGAAAGGCACCGGCCTCGGCCTCTCCATCGTCTACGGGATTGCCAAACAGCACGGCGGCTGGGTCAATGCCTACAGCGAACTGGGGCAAGGCACCATCTTCAACATCTACCTGCCGCAAACCGCAGCAACCGCGGAAGAGAAAGAAACCGCAACCGCCGCCGACCGCAAGACGGTCTCCCTGGCCGGCAACGACAGGCTGGTGCTGTTGATCGAGGACGAAAAGGATGTCCGGGAAATCGCCGTCAATATTTTGCAAAGCAAGGGCTTCCGGATTCTGACGGCGGAAAACATCGAAACGGCGCGCGCCCTCTTTGCCCGGCAAAAAGAGCAGATCCATCTTGTCTTCAGCGATGTCGCCCTGCCGGACGGCAACGGCGCAAGCCTCGTCCGGGAATTTTTGCAGGAGGTTCCGGGGTTAAAAGTCCTGATGACCAGCGGCTACCCCGATCACCGCTCCCGGCGCGG
>JAOUHH010000360.1 GCA_029865195.1 Desulfobulbaceae bacterium | reverse complement strand
AGAACCGATCCGTTTTTTTATTTTGCCGGGCCGAATAGTGGCCGCAACACGCCAATCCCGGCGGCCGGACCCGGCGCGGCCGGCTCCGGCCGCCGGGCCCGGTCCGGCGCCGGCCGGAAATTCCTTGTCGTGCGGGCGCGGGTTTGCTATATCTTTCCTGTTCTATTTGGTGGTTCCTCTCCATGCCTTTGCCGACGGCAGAGGCTTTTCTTGTTATAAGGATACATGCGCATGGGTCTTTTATCCGGTTCCGCAACCTTTGTCCGCTATACGGTGGAAGGGGAGTTGCCGGCCAATTTCTGGGATTTCGCCGCCGAACGCATCGCCGCCTTTTCCTTCCGCGACATCGACGACACCTACGATGAGCGGTCGGTGGGCTGGGTGTCGGCCCTCAACATGTTCGACAGCGGTTTTGAATATGCCTCCTTCGCGGCCGGCGACCATGTCGTCCTCACCCTGCGGATCGACGAGCGCAAGATCTCCAACGCCGCGCTCCGGAAGTTCGCCGCCAAGGAGGAGGAGCGGGTCAAGAAGGAGCGGCAGGTGCCCAAGCTTGCCCGCAGCCACCGGCTGGAGATCAAGGAGAACATGAAGCTGATGCTCACCAAACGGGCGGTGCCGATCCCCTCGGTGTACGATCTCTGCTGGAACCTCTCCGAGGGCACCCTGCTCTTCTTCTCCACCAACATGAAGGCGCAGGAGGTGCTGGAGGAGTATTTCAAGGAGACCTTCGGCCTGCAACTGGTGCTGCAGATCCCCTATCTCACCGCCGGCCATCTCCTCGATGAGGCCGGTGCCGAGCGGCTCGCCAACATCACCCCCTCGATTTTCGTCTAAGGATACCGCATGGATCTCGTTGACCTGATAGAAGAAAAGTATTTCCTGGGCCAGGAGTTTCTCACCTGGCTCTGGTTCAAGAGTGATGAGCGCGGCGGCACGGTCCTGGTGCCGGGCCACGGCGACATCATCCTTGTTTTTGAAAAGCACATGGTGCTCGAGTCCGGCGAGGGCGAGTCCCACGAGCGGCTGACCTGCCGCGGCCTGCAGTCGGAGCTCAAGGAGGCGCGCACCGGCCTGCGCATGGGCAAGAAGGTGGAGCAGTCCCGCCTGCATCTGGTCAAGGGCGAATACGAGTATCACCTGACCCTGCGCGGCAGCATGCTGGATTTCTCCGGCGTCAAGCCGCCCAAGACCATGGCCGACGCCGACGAGTCCAACGACCCGGAGGCCGTGGAGGGGCGGTTGCTCGACCGCATCGGCCTCTACGAGGAACTGATCCGGATCGTCAACGACCTCTTCCGGATGTTTCTCGTCGTCCGCACCGGCCCGGAGTGGGATCGCGAGGTGGCCGCCATCCGCGCCTGGATTCACAAGGCGGCGTAAGCCGGCCCCTGTTTTATAGTGAGAGAGGAGTCAAGAGACCATGGAATTTGAAACCGTCATCGGCCTGGAGGTTCACACCCAGCTCAAGACCGCCAGCAAGATCTTCTGCAACTGCACCACCGCCTTCGGCAACCCGCCCAACGCCAACACCTGCCCGGTCTGCCTGGGGATGCCCGGCGTGCTGCCGGTGCTCAACAAGAAGGTGGTGGATTCGGCGATCAAGCTGGGCCTTGCCACCAACTGCGAGATCCGCCGCGAGAACGAGTTCGCCCGCAAGAACTACTTCTACCCCGACCTGCCCAAGGGCTACCAGGTTTCCCAGTTCGACAAGCCGATCACCGAGCACGGCCACATCGAGATCGAGGTGGGCGGCAAGGTGAAAAGGATCGGCATCACCCGCATCCACATGGAGGAAGACGCCGGCAAGCTGGTCCACGACGAGCGCGAGCCCAAGAGCTACGTCGATCTCAACCGCACCGGCACCCCGCTGCTCGAGATCGTCAGCGAGCCGGATATCCGCTCGCCGGAAGAGGCGGTGGCCTATCTCAAGAAGCTGCACGCCATCGTCCGCTATCTCGACATCAGCGACGGCAACATGCAGGAGGGCAGCTTCCGCTGCGACGCCAACATCTCCCTGCGCCCGAAGGGTGAGACCAAGCTCGGCACCCGCACCGAACTCAAGAACATGAACTCCTTCCGCAACGTCCAGCGCGCCCTGGAGTACGAAGAGCGCCGTCAGCGCGATCTGCTCATGGACGGCGAGGAGGTGGTGCAG
>JAOUHH010000359.1 GCA_029865195.1 Desulfobulbaceae bacterium | reverse complement strand
CCAGCAGCTGTTGTTTCTCCTCGCTCTTCACCGGCAGATGGGATGCCAGCACATCAATGAACTTGACCGGGTCATCGATGGAGAGAAGGGATTTCACCACCTCTTTGGGAATCTTTTTGTTGCGTTGCGCAAACTCACCGAAAACAATCTTGATTTCACGCAGATAGGCGACGGCTTCGGTGCCGCCGCCGAGTTCCGCCGCAAACTCAACGACCTCGACCCGAAAGAAATCCTCCGCATCGAGAAAGGATTCGATCCTGGCCCGCTTCTTCCCTTCCACCAACGCCTTGATCGTACCGTCGGGCAGCGGCAGCAACTGCAATACCGTGGCCACGGTGCCAACCCGATACACGCCTTCCTCGCCGGGATCATCGACCCCCGCATCCTTCTGGGTGGCAAGGAAGATGCCGGCGCCTTCCTCCATCGCACTCTCTAGAGCCCTGATGGATTTTTCACGACCAACAACCAACGGCGCAACCATATGCGGAAAAAGCACGATATCCCGCAACGGCATCATCGGGTATTGACTGGTTGTCTGTTCCGTCAACATACGTTTTCTCTCAACAGAAGTCTCTGTTTTCAAGCACTCTTCTTGTTCTCGTTCTCATAGAGCACGACGGGGTAATCGCCGTTCAGGATAACCTGTTCGCTGATCACGCATTCACGAACACCGCTTTCCGAGGGCAACTCGTACATCACCTCAAGCATCGCCTCCTCCATCACCGCCCGCAAGCCACGGGCCCCAGATTTGCGCTTCATGGCCTCCTGGGCAATGGCGGCAAGGGCGCCTTCGGTGAAACGAAGCCGTACATCATCAAACTCAAACAAACGCTCATACTGCTTGGTAAGGGCGTTCTTCGGTTCCCGGAGGATGCGGACCAGATCGGCCTCGTCAAGCTCCTCCATGGTTGCCACCACCGGCAGACGGCCGACCAGCTCGGGGATGAGCCCGAACCGCAACAGGTCTTCAGGCTGCACCATGGACAACACCTCGCCCATCTTCTTCTCGTTCTTGCTCACCACCTTGGCGCCGAAGCCCATGGATTTGGTGCCGATCCGCTGCTTGATCACGTTGTCCAGACCGACAAAGGCACCGCCGCAGATAAACAGGATATTGGTGGTATCGATCTTGATCAGATCCTGCTGCGGATGCTTGCGACCGCCCTTGGGCGGAACGCTGGCGATGGTTCCCTCGATGATCTTGAGCAGCGCCTGTTGCACGCCCTCGCCGGAGACATCACGGGTGATGGAGGCGCTGTCGGATTTCCTGGCGATCTTGTCGATCTCGTCGATATAGATGATGCCGCGGCTGGCCCGCTGGATGTCATGATCCGCCGCCTGCAGGAGGCTGACCAGGATGTTCTCCACATCCTCCCCGACATAACCGGCCTCGGTGAGGGTGGTTGCGTCGGCCATCGCAAACGGCACGTTGAGAATCTTGGCCAGGGTCTGCGCGATCAGGGTCTTGCCGCTGCCGGTGGGGCCGGCCAGCAGGATATTGCTCTTCTGCAGCTCGACCTCAGCCTCTTTGCCGAAATGCCTGGAATCGACACGCTTGTAATGGTTGTGCACGGCAACCGCCAACACGCGTTTGGCATGATCCTGGCCGACCACATACTCATCGAGATGCGCCTTGATCTCCTTGGGCTTCAAGGATTTGGCGGCAACGTCGGTATCGACTCCCTGCTTGCGATCCTCGCTGACGATCTCATTGCAGAGCTCGATGCATTCGTCGCAGATATAGACGGCCGGACCGGCGATCAGTTTCCGAACCTCTTCCTGGTTCTTGCCGCAGAACGAACACAATACATCCGTTTCGCCTTTGTGATCCTTGCTCATATCACGCTCCTTCCTCGAGATTCTCCCGTTTTGCGAGAACCTTATCAACGATGCCGTACACCTTGGCCTCCTCGGCGCTCATAAAAAAGTCCCGTTCGGTGTCGGCGGATATCCTCTTGACCGTCTTGCCGGTGTGGCGAGCCAGGATCGCATTGAGATCCCGACGCATGCGCAGGATCTCCTTGGCATGGATCTCGATATCGGTGGCCTGCCCCTGGAAACCGCCCATGGGCTGGTGAATCATAATCCTTGAGTTCGGCAGTGAATAACGCTTCCCTTCGGTGCCCGCCGCCAGCAGCACGGCGCCCATGCTGGCCGCC
>JAOUHH010000358.1 GCA_029865195.1 Desulfobulbaceae bacterium | reverse complement strand
TGGCCATAACGTTCGATCAATCCGCCCGGAAAAATGTGCATTATATAGAGTTACGGAAAAGGGACATGATAAATGAAACCCCGGCAATGAGCAACGCCTTTCAAAAAAAACATGCCTGTGGTAATTTGCATCCGACCCCTTGAACGGCAACCCTTTCACCATTGTGCAAACCACCCCATGAACGCACTTCTGGCCGATTATATCGTACAATTCGCCGATTGGCTCGCCGTCGAAAAGGGTTACTCCGTCCACACGGTGACATCCTACCGCCGCGATCTGCATGAGTTTGCCGACCACCTTGGGACCGAAGCGCCGGTCGCCGACATCATCCCGCTGCAGGTGCGCTCCTTCGCCTACGCCATCAACGGCCGCAACAAGAGCTCCTCGGTGGCCCGCAAACTCTCGACCCTGCGAACCTTTTTCAGATTCCTGATGCGGGAGGGGGCAATCACCGCCGATCCCATGGGCGCCATCGCCATGCCCCGGCAAGGCAAATACATGCCGATCTTTCTGTCGGTGGACGAGGTTTTCGCCCTCCTCGAGATGCCCAACAGCGACGACCCCTTTGCCGCCCGCGACCGGGCCATCCTGGAGATGCTGTACGCCACCGGCATGCGGGTGTCGGAACTGGCGGGCCTTGATCTCCCGGCCCTTGATTTAACGACCGGAATGGTTATGGTAACCGGCAAGGGCAACAAGCAACGCCTGACGCCCATGGGCAACCCGGCCATGGAAAGCATCACCGCCTACCTGCCCCAGCGCGAGTCGCTGCGGCGGGAACGGTTCAAGCGCGGCCTCGACCAGGATGGAGAAGCCCTCTTCCTGAACACCCGCGGCGGCAGGCTGACCACCCGCAGCATCGAGCGGCTGGTCAGCCTCTATGCGCAACGAGCCGGCATCGCCAGCCGCGTAACCCCGCATGCCCTGCGCCATTCGTTCGCCACCCATCTGCTGGAGATGGGCGCCGACCTGCGCACGGTGCAGGAGCTTCTTGGTCACGCCAGCCTGTCGACCACCCAGAAGTACACCCACTTGAACTTTGACCACATGTCCAAGGTGTATGATCAGTCGCACCCGACAGCAAGACGCAAATAAACAACCCGGGGAGGATTCCTTGAAGATACGTTCAACAACCGTCATCTGCATCAGGCACCGTGGCGAGGTGGTGGTGGCCGGCGACGGCCAAGTCACCCTCGGCAACACGATCATGAAACACAAGGCGCGCAAGGTGCGCCGCCTCTACAACGATCAAGTGATCACCGGCTTTGCCGGCGCCACCGCCGACGCCTTCACCCTCTTCGACAAGCTTGAAAAGAAGCTCGAACAGTACAACGGCAACCTGATGCGATCGGCGGTGGAACTCGCCACCGACTGGCGCACCGACAAGATCCTCCGCCGCCTGGAGGCCTTTCTGGTCTGCGCCGACAGCCAACACGCCCTGCTGCTCACCGGCACCGGCGACGTGATCGAATCGGACGACGGCATCATCGCCATCGGCTCCGGCGGCCCATACGCCCAGGCCGCGGCCAAGGCGCTGATCCGCCACAGCGATCTTAACGCCGAGGGGATCGCCCGCGCCGCCATGGAGATCGCCGGCGACATCTGCATCTACACCAACGACAATATCGTGGTCGAAAAGCTGTAATGGCTTAGCCGACCGACGCAAAACGCACCCACAACCCCTTCCTTGGGACCACAAGGCATCATGAATACCGTCAACACCCTTACCCCCCGCCAGATCGTCACCGAACTGGATCGCTATATCATCGGCCAGGAAAACGCCAAAAAATCCGTGGCCATCGCCCTGCGCAACCGCTGGCGCCGGCAGCAGGTGGAGCCGCCCCTGCGCGACGAGATCGCCCCCAAGAACATCATCATGATCGGCCCCACCGGGGTCGGCAAAACCGAGATCGCCCGTCGCCTGGCAGCCCTCGCCCAATCGCCGTTCATCAAGGTGGAGGCATCGAAGTTCACCGAGATCGGCTATGTGGGGCGCGACGTGGAGTCGATGATCCGCGATCTGGTGGAACTCGCCATCAACATGATCCGCGACGAGGAGCGGGAACGGGTTGTCGCCGAGGCTGCGGCACAGGCCGAGGAGAGGATTCTCGATCTGCTGGTGCCGCCGCTCCCCACCCCGCTCGGCTTCAACCCGGCAGATCGAG
>JAOUHH010000160.1 GCA_029865195.1 Desulfobulbaceae bacterium | reverse complement strand
CGTCATCGAAGCCAAGGTGGATAGTATCCTGGCGTTGGTGCGGGATTATTCCGGCCTCGGGCAGACCGGCGAAACCCTTGTCGTAAAGAGGAACGAGGCCGGGGAACCGGTGTTTCTGCTGCCGACCCGGTTCGGCAGGGATGAGGCGGTGGGGCAGACCCTCGCCAAGGACAAGATGTATGCAGCCAACTACGCCTTTGCCGGTGAAAAGGTGCTGTTGGACTGTATCGATTACCGGGAGCAGCCGGTGCTGGCCATCGGCCGCCATGTTGAAACGGCGGGGTGGGGGGTGGTGGTCAAAATCGACAAGGCCGAGGCGTACGCGCCGGTGGATTCCCTGCGGCGGGTGTTGCTGCTGATGTTGGTGGCGGCGGTTGTGCTCGTTTTTGTTGTTGCGATGTATGTAGCCGCAGGCATCAGTGCCCCCATCGATTCCCTGGCATCGGTGGCGAAAAGGATCGCCGATGGCGAGTTGGGCCAGAAGGCGGATGTCACCTCGGGGGACGAGGTGGGCGAGCTTGCCCGGTCGTTCAATAAGATGGTGGACGCCTTGATGCAGACCAGTGCCGATCTCACGAAAAAGGTCGAGGAGTTGCGGGGCGAGGTGTCGGCACACGAACAGTCGGAGCACGACAAAGAGCTGTTGATCGAGAAGTTGCAAAAGGCCCTGGCGGAGATCAAGACCCTGAAGGGGATCGTGCCCATCTGCGCCTCCTGTAAGAAAATCCGTGATGACCAGGGGTACTGGAACCAGATCGAGGCGTATGTCCGCGAGCACTCGGAGGCGGAGTTTAGCCACGGGCTCTGCCCCGATTGCGCCCGCACCCTCTATCCGGGTATCAATTTCCCCGATAATCTGCGCTGAATCACCGGCATGACGCCGCCTGTTGTGGCGGTTGCGTGCCGGTGGCGATATTGTGAAGGAGTTTTACCATGGCTATTGCCGTTAAGATGCGAGAGTTTGGAGAGCGATCCTCCTGGATTCGCCGGATGTTCGAGGCCGGCACCGTGTTGAAGGGACGCTACGGTGCCGAGAATGTCTTCGATTTCAGTCTCGGCAACCCGGATCTGCCGCCGCCGTCGCGCTTTCGCGAGGTGCTGCTGGAGCTTGCCGGACAATCCGGGCCGGGGCGACACGGGTACATGGCCAATGGCGGTTATCCGCAGGTCCGCGAACAGGTGGCTGCGCGGATAAGCCGGGAGCAGGGGGTGGCGGTCTCCGGCGACGGGGTGTTGATGACCTGCGGGGCGGCCGGCGGCCTCAACGTGATCATGAAATCACTCCTCGATCCGGGCGACGAGGTGATCATCATCGCCCCCTTTTTCGTCGAGTACCATTTCTATGTGGACAACCACGGTGGGGTGACCAGGGTTGTTCCGTCGTCCGGGGATTTCAGCCTTGACCTGGATGCGATCAAGGGTGCGCTCAACGCTCGCACCAAGGCGATCATCGTCAACTCCCCCAACAACCCCACCGGCCAGATCTATTCCGCCGCCGAGCTTGCAGCCCTCGGCACCTTGCTGGAAGAGGCCGGCCGCGCGTATGGCTCGGTCATCTATCTGATCGCTGATGAGCCCTATCGCAAGATCGTCTACGACGGTTGCGAGGTGCCGGGCATCTTCCAGGCGTACCGGAATAGCGTTGTCGTTTCTTCCTGGTCCAAGGATCTCTCGTTGCCGGGAGAGCGGATCGGCTACCTTGCCGTGCATCCCGATTGCGCGGAGCGGGATTCGCTGCTCGCGGCCGCGACCCTGGCCAACAGGATCCTCGGCTTTGTCAATGCCCCGGCGCTCATGCAGCGGGTGGTGGGGGAGTTGCAGGAGGTTTCCGTGGATTGCGCGATCTATGCGCGGCGGCGGGAGATCTTTTGCGACATCCTGGCGGCGGCCGGTTACGATTTTCTGCCGCCCAAGGGGGCCTTCTATCTCTTCCCCAAATCGCCGCTGCCCGATGATGTCGAGTTTGTCGCCCTGTTGCAGGAGGAGAAGATTCTCGCCGTGCCCGGGCGCGGGTTCGGGATGCCCGGATACTTCCGGTTGGCCTTCTGTGTCGAGGACGATGTCATCCGCCGCTCCGGGCCGGGCTTCGCCCGGGCGATGGCGGCGGCCAAGGCGCGCGGCTAAAAGGGATTGCGTCGATGCTGATCTTCCTGCACGGTCTGGAGAGCAGCGGCAACGGCACCAAGGGACGATATTTCGCGGCGCGATACCCGGAGATGCTCCGGCCCGATTTCTCGGGCGATCTCTCGGCACGCCTTGCCCAGCTTAAAACGGTGGCGGGGGCGGCGCATGATCTGGTGCTGGTCGGGTCAAGCTTCGGCGGCTTGCTGGCAACGGTTTTTGCCCTCGATTGCCCCGAGCGGGTACGGCGGTTGATCCTGCTCGCGCCGGCGTTGAACTTCCCGGATTTTGCCCCGTATGCGGGGAGATCGGTGGCGGTGCCGACCCATCTCGTCATCGGCCGGGACGACACGGTGACCCCGCAATCCGAAGTGGTGCCCGTTGCCAGGCGGGTCTTTGCCGACCTCCGGCTGGAGGTGGTCGTGGATGATCATCTCCTGCATCGCGTCTTCCCGGGTCTCGATTGGCCCGCGCTCCTCGACCGGCAAGGGGCCTGATCGTGGAGCGGCAACTGGTGGCGGCGGCCGTTATCGAGCGTGATGGCTTGATTCTGGTCGCCCAGCGGGCGAGCGGTGTGCATGCCGGGAAATGGGAGTTTCCCGGCGGCAAGGTCGAGGCCGATGAAACCCCGGCGGTCGCCCTGGCGCGTGAGATCGAGGAGGAGTTCGGGGTTGCGATCGAGGTCGGCGAGCGGCTCGCCGAGGTGGAGTTTTTGGTTGCCGGGCGCAGCTATCTCCTGCTGGCCTATCGGGCCCGGCATCGGCAGGGAGAATACCGGCCAACGGTGCATTCCCGGCTCGCTTGGCTGCCGCCGGCACGGTTGGCCACACTTGATCTGACCCCGGCCGATGTGCCGGTGGCCATGCTGTTGGCGGCGCCGGAGCGAACAGCCGGCATCCCGATCAGGGTAACACTTTAACGAAGGCAGTGAGGTTGATGGATGACGAAATTTAAAGCGTTGGTGGTCAGTGAGGCCGCCGAGAATCAATATGTGCGTGAGGTTCAGGAGCGGTCGGTGGAGGAGTTGCCGGCCGGTGAGGTGTTGATCCGGGTCCGCTACTCCTCGCTTAACTACAAGGACGCCCTCTCCGCCTCCGGCAACCGGGGGGTGACCAGGCGCTATCCGCACACCCCCGGCATTGACGCGGCCGGCGAGGTGGCGGCCAGCGATTCGGATCGTTTCAAGCCCGGCGACAAGGTGCTCTGCTGCTGCTACAACCTCGGCATGAACCTGCCCGGCGGCTTCGGCCAGTATATCCGGGTGCCGGCGGAGTGGGTGATGCTCTGCCCGGAGGGGCTGTCGCTTGGCGAGGCGATGATGTACGGCACCGGCGGCTTTACCGCCGCCCTGTCGGTTGAGAAGCTCATCGGCCACGGTGTCGGGCCGGATGCGGGCAAGGTGCTGGTGACCGGCGCCACCGGCGGGGTTGGTTCCTTAAGCGTGGCGATCCTCGCCAAGGCGGGCTTTCAGGTGGTGGCGGCCAGCGGCAAGAGCGATCAGGCGGAGTTTTTGCGGCATCTTGGCGCGGCCGAGGTGGTTGGCCGGGAGGCGGTGACCGACAAGAAGGGTCTGGCGCTGCTGAAGGGCAAGTGGGCCGGGGTTATCGATACGGTGGGTGGCGAGATCCTCGCCACCGCCCTGAAATCGGTCAAGTATGGCGGGGTGGTCACCTGTTGCGGCAACGTCGCCTCGCCGGAGCTTGCAACCACGGTCTACCCCTTTATCCTGCGGGGGGTGAGTCTGGTCGGGATCGAGGCCGCCGAGTGCGACATGGCCACCCGCGAGCGGGTCTGGGCGATGCTGGCCGGGCCGTGGCGGATCGACACCATCGCCGATATGGTGGTGGAGGTCGGCCTGGCCGAGCTCTCCGCCCGGATCGAGTCGATGCTGGCCGGCCGCCATCGCGGCCGGATTGTCGTCAACCTGGATCGCTGAGGGGATACGCCATGCGTCGACCGCCGGAAACCGTTTCGCCTCTCGTGATCAATCTCTTTTTCGGCATCGGTCTGCTGTCGGCCTTTGCCTTTCGAATCCTGATCGTCTTTGTCCACCTCTGCCCGGAATGGTTCCGGCCCACCTGGTATCTCGGGATCGTCGGCTATACCGTTTTCTTTCTCTACCGCTACCGGATCGCCGAGAAGCGCAGAAACGCGGTGGTCGGGTACAACCTGATCGAAAAACTGGAGCGGCAGGATCCGTTGAGCGGTGAAGACCGGCAGGTGTTGATCTATCTGCTCTCCTCGATCCGGAAGTCACGCGAGAACATCAATTACCTCTTTATCTTTGCCCTGTCCGTGCTGGCGGTGTTGCTCGACATCGTTCTTGCCGGCCACGGCTCTTGATCCGGGGGCTTAGGGGTTTCCCATGGCGCTCACTGTCGCCGCCGGCGGGATCGTCATCGGCATGGACGAACTCCATTTCGACTGTATCCGCGCCTCCGGCCCCGGCGGCCAGCATGTCAACAAGACGGCCACCGCGGTGCAGCTTCGTTTCGATGTCGGCGGTTCCCCATCGCTTCCCGAAGCGGTGCGGCAACGCCTGCTGCGGCTGGCAGGGAATCGCCTGACCCTCGACGGGGTGCTGATCATCGAGGCGCGGCGCTTTCGCTCGCAGGAGCAGAATCGTCGCGACGCCGTCGCCCGCCTGCTCGATCTCGTTGCGCGGGCGGCCTTGGCGCCGAAACTGCGGCGTCCCACCAAGCCCGGCTTGGGTGCCCGCAAGCGGCGGCTCGACGCCAAAAAGGTGCGCGGCAAGATCAAGAACGGCCGCCGTTCGGTTGCACCCGGCGATGAATAGCCTGTAACACCTTGACAATCCTTCTTTTGCTGTTGTAAGGAACATGGAAAGAGGGAGGCGCCAGGCGGGGGGCCAATGGCGCGTATTGTATCGGGATTGGAGATATTCAAGGAGAATTGCACATGAGCAGCAACCCGAAATTGATCACCTGCATCGTGCAGCGGGGCAAGGCGGATAAGGTTGTCGAGGCGGCCATGGCGGCCGGCGCCCAGGGCGCCACCATTTCGTTTGGTCGCGGGACCGGGGTGCGGGAGCGCTTGGGCCTGCGGGGGCTTCTCATCCGCCCCGAGAAGGAGATTATTTACATCGTCACCAAGCAGGATGAGTCCGAAAAGGTGATGGCGGCGGTGGTGCATGCGGCCCGGCTGAAGGAGAAGGGGCAGGGCTTTGCCTTTCTCCATGAGTTGGATTCGGCCATCGGTTTTGTTGAGGAGTAATGATCCGTTCTTCCAACAGCGGGGCAGCTGCTGATGCTTAAGGATTTTGCCATATTTGCGCTGGTGTGGTTGGGGGCGCGTTTTGCCTGGGGGGTCGATCTGGACGCCTTTCATGCCGAGATGTTCCGTCTTGTCGCCGAAGGGCAGGGCTCGCTGCTCGGTTCCGCCCTGATCGTTATCGGCGCTCTCCTGCTCATCTCCTATCTCTGCGGGACGTTGCGTTGGTATGGGCCGTTGTATCTGCTCAGCCGGGTCACCTTTGAGTTGAGCCAGCTAGCCCTGGTCTGTATCTCCTGCGACGCCGTCATCCTCTGGTTTGTCAACGACATCAATCTCTGGGGTCAGCTTGGTCCGCTGGTTGCGTCGCTTCCCTTTTTGACCTTCGGCGCCTCCTGCTACGGATTCTGGATGTACGATTTCAATTACCCCCTGCAGGAAAGGATTCTCCGCAATCTCGCGGTCCCCCTCCTTTCCGGCCTGATTATCGGGGTTGCTTCCTTCCTGTAGCCGTTGCCGTTAAAAATACCCTCTGTCACGCGGGGTTGGCGACTGGTTGCCGCCCGTCGCGTTTCTTTTTCTTGAACAACCGGCCTCGGGCGGCTATAAGTAGCGGTCTTGAGCATGGGCATATCCCGGTTGTGAAGATCTTTTTTACAAATAAACGATATGAAGGAGTGTTGTCATGGGCAGTGAACTGATTGCGAAGATTGAAACCAACAAAGGCGTTATCCGTCTCCGTCTCTTTGCGGATAAGGTTCCCTATACGGTGGCCAGTTTCGTGAACCTTGCCGGCCGCGGTTTTTATGACGGGATCAAGTTTCACCGGGTGATCCCCGATTTCATGATCCAGGGCGGTTGCCCGCTGGGGACCGGCACCGGCGAGCCGGGCTACCGTTTCGCCGACGAGTTCGTGGCCGAACTGCGGCATGACAAGCCGGGCGTTTTGTCCATGGCCAATGCCGGACCGGGCACCAACGGCAGCCAGTTCTTCATCACCCACGTGCCCACCGCCTGGCTGGACGGCAAGCATGCCGTGTTCGGCGAGGTGATCGGTGACGAGGACCAGGCGGTGGTCAACAGCATCAAGCAGGGCGACGTGATGCAATCGGTCGCCATCGAGGGCGATGCCGCCGCCTTGCTTGCGAAGTGCAAGGACAAGGTGGTGATCTGGAACGAGATGCTCGACGGCGCCTTTGGTGCCAAGCTGCGGCCGTCACTGGTTTGATGCCGCGGCGGAGCGGGGCGCACGGTTTTACCTTGCAAACGGCCCCGCGTACATTATAATTTCAGGTTTTGATGAAATAGCAAGGTGTCAAGCAGGCCGCCGATCTTGGCGGTCGGCTGCGCCTTTCAAGCTCTTCAGTTGTGGAGGATTACGGATATGGGAAAATGCAGCGGCGGTTCCTGCGGCAGCAAAAAGGAAGGCTCCTCCTGCGGG
>JAOUHH010000159.1 GCA_029865195.1 Desulfobulbaceae bacterium | reverse complement strand
GCGAGTAGTCGTCGCGGTCGCGCACCTTGCCGTTGCCGGAATAGTTGGCGACGATGGAGTCGAGGTTGCCGGAGGTGATGCCGAAAAAGAGGCGCGGCGTCCCGAAGCGGAGGAAGTCGTCGTGGCGGTCGTGGCGCGGCTGGGCGAGGATCGCCACCCGGTATCCGTGCTTCTCCAGCCAGCGGCCGATGAGGGCGACGCCGAAGGAGGGGTGATCGATGTAGGCGTCGCCGGTCACCAGGACGATGTCCACCGCCTCCCAGCCGAGGGCGTCCATCTCTTCTCTGGTGGCGGGCAAAAAGGGCGGGGTCATGGGCGGCCTTGGCGGGAGAGAGGAATGATCAGCATGCAAGCACCATAGCCAAAAGCTTGGTTTGCGGCAACAACAACGCTTTGGGTTGGCGGAGGCCGGTGATGGGCGGGAGTTGTGGCGGCACGATGGAATATGAAAAAAAAGCTTGCTTAATTTTTTTATAACTGGTTCGGTAATTCATTGCATTAGAGTTTGTGTAGTACAAGGAGAAAGATGCCGCAATAAACGCCGCACGATCTTATGCAAGATTGATGCGGTTTTTTTGTTGGCGAAAACCAGGGCTACACAGGAAAGGTTCCCGTGTCGGGGGCAAAAGAAACACAGAAACATTCGAGGATTAGAACATGGCAGAAGGTACTGTAAAATGGTTTAACGACGGCAAGGGTTTTGGTTTCATCGCACAGGAGAATGGACCGGACGTATTCGTTCACTTCTCCGCTATCCAGGGTGAAGGCTTCAAGTCTCTCGCCGAAGGCGATAAGGTGAAGTTTGACGTGACTGACGGCGCCAAAGGCCCCCAGGCTTCCAATGTCGTTAGGCTTTCCTAATCCTACGTCAAGATTAGAAGCATAAGACATGAGCGCCCCGCAGAGCAATCTGCGGGGCGCTTTTTTTTGGCATGACCTGTAAAGCGGTGCGCTTGACGGAAGCGCTCCCCGACAAGATATCGACCCGTGATGAAGTTCTTTGTGTCCGGCTTTATGATCCCGTCGCCGCCGCTGGCCGGAGGAGCCCCTTGATATCCTCCAGGGTCATGTAGAGGGTGGGGATCAGGATCAGGGTAACGCCGGTGGCGAACATGATCCCGAAGCCGAGGCTGATCGCCATGGGGATCAGGAAGCGGGCCTGGACGCTGGTCTCGAGGATCATCGGCGTCAGGCCGAAGAAGGTGGTCAGCGAGGTGAGCAGAATCGGCCGGAAGCGGCGGCAGCCGGCATCCACCACCGCCTGGGTGGGATCGAGCCCCTCGGTCCGGTCGCGGTTGATCTTGTCGATGAGCAGCAGCGAGTCGTTGACCACCACCCCGGAGAGGGCGACGATGCCGAAGACGCTCATGATGCTCAGGTCGTAGCCCATCAGCAGGTGGCCGGCCAGGGCGCCGACGATGCCGAAGGGGATCGCGGTCATGATCAGGAGCGGCTGCGAATAGCTGCGGAAGGGGATGGCCAGCAACGCGTAGATGGCGAAGAGGGCGAAAAGAAAGCCCTGGCCCATGCTGGCCATGGATTCGCGGCGTTCTTTTTCCTCGCCTTCCAGGTTGTAGGAGAGCCCCGGATAGTCGTTGACCAGATTGGCGAGGGTGGTCGCCTTGAGCTCCTTCAGGATATCCTCGGCGTTGGCCACCTCGCTGTCCACATCGGCGGTGATGTCGACCACCCGTTTCCGGTCGTGGCGGTTGATGGTGCTGAAGCCGTGGCCCGGTTCGATCTCCGCGGCCTGTGCTAAAGGAATCTCAATCCCTTCGGTGGTGCGAATCCGCATCTCCTCAAAGGTCTTCAGTTTGTTCCGCGTCGCTTCCGGGTAGCGGACCATTACCTTCACCTCGTTTCTCCCCCGTTGGATACGCAGGGCCTCGGCGCCGTAGAAGGCGCCACGCATCTGCTTGCCCAGTTCCTCCTCGGTAAGGCCCAGGGTGCGGGCCGCCGGCTTCAGGCGCAGCTTCAGTTCGGTTTTCCCTTCCGGGTAGGTGTCGGCGATGTCGCCGACGCCGGGATACTGGCCGAGGCTTTCCTTCAGCCGCGCGGCGCTGCGGGTGAGGACGTCGAAGTTCTCATGGGCGAGCTGGATGTCGATGTTGGCGCCGACATGCATCAGGTTGGAGGAGAAGGAGAGCGAGTCGATGCCGGGAATCTCGCCCACCGCCTTGCGGATCCGGGTAGTGATCTCCTGAGCCGGGAAATCCCGCTCCTCGCTTGGGATCAACCGCAGGTTGATCCCGGCCAGATGTGAGCCCGAGGCGCTGTCGCCGTTGGAGCCCGCACCGCCCTGCGGCAACGCCGACCCGGCCACCGCAAAGAGCTGGCGCAGGCTTGCACGCTCAGTGCCCTGTTCCTGGTCAAAATCCTCGATCACCTTTCTGGCGGTCTGTTCGATGTGGCGCTGGATGGTGGCGGTTTCCGTCACCGGCGTACCCAGCGGCATGGCAAGGTTGATCTTGATCTGGTCGCTGTCCACCACCGGCATGAAGCGGAACTTGATCACCCCACCCTTGACCAGGCCGACGGAGACGAGGAGGAAGGCTACGGCGATGGCCAGGGTCAGGTAGCGGTGCCCCAGGCAGAAGGCGAGGGTCTTGCGGTAGGGGCCGTCGATGAGGCGCTGGAGCCAGGCAGAAAAGCGGAGCCGCAACCGCTCAAAGGCGTTGTACTGCTCCTTGTCCCGGTGCTTGCCGATGCTCAGGTGAGCCGGCAGTACATATATTGATTCCACCAGCGAAATTACCAGGATCGAGATCACCACCAGCGGGATCACCCGGATGAACTTGCCCATGGTGCCGGTCACCGCCAGCAGCGGCATGAAGGCGGCCACCGAGGTGAGGATGGAGAAGACCACCGGCACCGCCACCTCGCGGGCGCCGTCCACCGCCGCCTGCAGGTAGGGCTTGCCCTGCTGCCGGTGTTCGTAAATGTTTTCGCCGATGACGATGGCGTCGTCGACGACGATGCCGAGGGCCATGATGAAGGCGAACAGCGAAACCATGTTGATGGAAACCCCCAGGGCCGGCATCAGGAAGAGGGCGCCGAGAAAGGAGATGGGGATGCCGAGCATCACCCACAGCGCCAGCCGGATCTGCAGAAAGAGGCTCAGGGTGACCATGACCAGGATCAACCCCATGGCCGCGTTCTTGATCAAGAGCTGCATGCGCCCCTTGAGCAGTTCCGAGCTGTCGTTCCAGATCGCGAGCTTGAGCGAATCGGGCAGGGTGGGCTGCTTTTGGGTCACGTATTGCTTGATCAGGTCGGCGATCTCGGTGGGTTTCTGGTCGCCGACCCGGTACACCGCGACGCTGGCCGCCGGCATACCGTTGAAGCGGGCGGACTCATCGGTCTCGGCAAAGCCGTCGCGGATCTCGGCGATGTCCTGCAGGCGCACCTGCATGCCGTCGGGGGTGGTGATGATGACGATCTTGCCGTATTCGGCGCCCAGGTACCGTTTTGCCTTGGTACGGATAAGGATCTCGCCGCCCGCAGCCTTGACCGTGCCGCCAGGCAGGTCAAGCGAAGCCTTGCCGATCCGTTTCGCCACCTCGGTCAGGGTCAGGTTGTAGCGGCGGAGATTGGTTTCGCTGATCTCGACGGAGATCTCGTAAGGGCGCACCCCGCTCAGTTCGGCCTGGGTGATGCCGGGCATGTCCAGCAGTTCGTCGCGGATGGCCTCTGCCTGTTCCCGCAGGGCGCGCTCGGAGGCGTCGCCGTAAATCACCAACGATGCGACCTCGCGGCGGTTGACCATTTTGGCGATCACCGGTTTTTCGGCCTCGGCCGGGAAGGTGGTGATGCGATCGACCTCCGCCTTGATGTCCTGCAGGAAGAGGTCGGGGTCAATGTTCTCCTGGATGACCGCCGTCACCGTGCCGGAGCCCTCGCGGGCCATGGCGGTCATCTCCTTCAGGCCGTCGACGCCGCTGATGTTGTCCTCGATGGGCAGGATGATGCCTTCCTCGACCTCGTCGGGGCTGGCGCCGGGATAGGCCACCGAGATCTGCACCCGGTCGAGCACCACCTCGGGGAAGACCTCCTGCTTGATGTTGACGCCCAGCAGCAGGCCGCCGACGATGAAGACCATCATCAGCAGGTTGGCGGCGACATGGTTGTGCGCCATCCATTTGATCGAATCCTTCACGGCTTTTCTCCCTCGTGCACCGGCCGCAAAGCCATGCCGTCCGCCGCGCCGTTCAAGGCGGTGAGTACCACCTTGTCGCCGGCAGCGAGCCCTTCGGTGACCAGGGCCTCGTCATCGGTGAAGCGTATCACCGTCACCGGCCGCAGCCGCAGTTTCTGCGCGTCGTCCATCAGCCAGACCATGGAATCCTGGCGGATCGCCTGCCGGGGCACCGGGATGACCGTGCCGATGGACTTGCCGTGGATGGTGACATCGACGAACATGCCCATGGTCAGATCGAAATCGCTCTTGCCGCCGCCTTGCAGCCGGTAGGGGTCAGTCACCCGGATCGCCAGGCGGGCCATTCGGCCCTTGGGGTCGACCTCGCCCAGGGAGCGGGTGATTGTGCCCTGCCAGCGGTACTGACGGTCGCCGATGACGGCGGTGAGGGTGACCGACGAGCCGGCCGGTTTGCCGCCGTTTCTGGGGACACTGCACCAGGGCAGCTCCTCCATGGGCAGGGGTACGACCACCTCCGCCTCGTCGGTGCCGATCACCCTCGCCACCGGGGTGCCGGCGCGGACGGTGAGGCCCAGGTCGAGTTCCTCGGAGAGGATGAGGCCGCTGAAGGGGGCGCGGACCTCGGTGCGGCCGAGATTAAGCCGGGCCTGGGCGAGTCCGGCCCGGGCGGCGGCCAGATTCGCTTCGGCGGTTTGCAGCTGCGGTTCGTGGAGGACCAGGGGGTTCACCGCCGCGCGGGCGTCGCCGAACCGCTCCCATTCCTGGCGGGCCACCTCGGCCTGGCCACGGGCGGTGGCCAGATCCGCTTCCGCCTTGGCCACTGCCGCACCTGCCTGATCTTGGGCCAGGCGGTAGTCGGCGCTGTCGATGGCGAAGAGCAGCTCGCCCGCCCTGACAAAGCCGCCGGCCACGCATTGCGGCGAGAGGGAGGTGACCTGGCCGCTGACCTGGGTGATGATCGAGATCTGCCGGTTGGCCTGCACGGTGCCGGTGGAATGCACCTCGGCCCGGCGATTTTCAGGGACCGCCGCCATGATCCGGACCAGGGCGCCGGTCGCTGGGCGGGCCTGTTTGGTCGGCGCCGGCCGGCTCTTGATCAGAAGGATCATGGCGGCGATGCCGACCATCAGGACAATCACCGGCAGGGCGGTGGTGATGAATCTGCCTTTAGTTTTCATGGTGGGAATCCTCGTTGGGCTGCGATGAGAGGTTGGCGGCAAGGCTTGTTTCCAGCCAGTCGCCGCCCAGCGCGCGCCACAGGGTGATGCGGGCGGAGAGCAGTTGGCGGCGGGCGGAGAGCTGTTGGCGATTCACCTCGTGGTGCTGGCGCTGGGCGACCAGGACGGCAAGGTAGTTGTTGAGACCTTGGAAATAGCCGTCGGTGGCCTGGCGCAGGGTGGCCGCGGCCGCGGTCAGTTCGGTGTTTTTAAGCGCCAGTTGCTGTTCGGCGGCCTGATTGGCGACCAGGCTGTTTTCCACCTCCTGAAAGGCCCTCAGCACAACCTGCTGATAGCGGGCCAGGGCCTCGGCGGTGACCGCCTCGCGGCGGTCGACCTCCGCCTGCCGGCGGCCGTTGTCGATGATCGGCTGGGTGAGGCCGATGAGCAGGTTCCAGAAGGTGGCGTGGAGGACCGAAAGACCGGAGTCGGTGCGGCCCACACCCAGGGAGCCGCTCAGGTTGAGGGCCGGGAAGCGGTCAGCCACCGCCGCCGCGGTCTTGGCGTCGCTGCTCTGCACCCGCAGGAAGGCGCTTTGCACATCGGGCCGTTGCCGGAGAAGGGCTACGGGGATGCCGGCCGGGGGGGCGGGTGGCGCCGTCGGCAACGAGGTGGTGTCGGCCATGGCGGCATGATCCGGATAACGGCCGAGCAGCACCGCCAAGCCGTGCTCGGTGATCGCCAGGGCGGTTTCCTGCTCCGGTCTTCTCGCCTTGGCCGCGGCGAGGTTCTGGTCGGCCTGATAGAGATCGAGGCTGGGGGCGATGCCCTGGCGGTAGCGGAACTCAACCTGGTCACGGATGGTGCGGAGGTTCTCGATGATGGCGTCGGTGAGCGCCAGTTGCGCCCGTTGCTCGATGGTGAGGAAATAGAGGTCGGCCGCCTGGCTGGTGAGAATCAGGTAGAGGGCCTTGATCTCCTCACGGGTGGCGGAGAAATCCAACTGCGCCGCCTGCCGGTTGGCGCGGAGCTTCTGCCAGAGGTCGATCTCGTAGCTGGCGGCCAGCGAGAGGCTCTGGCCGCTGGTGGTGAGATCGGTGCCGTTTGTTTCCTGGCGGCCACGGCTTGCCGAGCCGGTAAGGTTAAGGGAGGGCAGGAGTGAACTGTCGGCGACGCGGCTTGCCGCCTCGAACTGGCTCAGGCGGGCGTACGCCTGTCTGATTTCCAGGTTGTCGGCAAGGAGGGTTTCCTCAATCGCGGTCAGGGCCGGGTCGTTGAACTGGAGCCACCACGGCGCGACCGAAGGCGGCGGCTGGGGCTCCGCATCTGCATGGGTGAAGACCTCCGGCAGCGGCGCCGCCGGGGTCACGGCCAGGGGGGCATGCAGCCGGCAGCCGGCCAGCAGCAAGGTGGTCAGCAGGGCCGCGCAGAACAGGGAAAATCTCATTGGGGGGCCTCCATGCCGGGGCAGAGAAAGGAGA